>JAJBTS010000178.1 GCA_020860885.1 Bacteroidales bacterium | reverse complement strand
TCTATGGGCATTTAAATAGCAAGTTTGAATGGCTGTTTATTTTTTGCTCTTTATGTTTTGATTAGTATTGTTATTTCAATTATAGTTTTAATTAAATTAAGAAAAAGAAAATCCCCAAACATTCCTGTTTGAAGATCCAAAGTTTTGTGGAGCATACCGGACTCGAACCGGTCACCTACAGACTGCCAGTCTGTCACTCTAGCCAGATGAGCTAATGCCCCAACTATTAAATTGCCACAAAGGTAGAAGATTTTCCTAAAATTCAACCTATATTTGCATACAATTTTGAATATGATCAAAGAAAAAATAATTTTAGGCATCGATCCGGGTACTTCCGTGATGGGATATGGTTTAATTAAAGTGATTAATAATAAGCCTGCCCTTTTGGCGATGGGTGTCCTGGAATTAAATAAATACGAAGATCACTATCTGCGGTTGCGACGTATCTTTGATCGTATTACCGGCCTGATTGATGAATTTCTTCCGGACGAGGTAGCTATAGAAGCTCCCTTTTACGGCAAAAATGTTCAGAGTATGTTGAAACTGGGACGTGCCCAGGGCGTTGCCATGGCAGCAGCCTTAACACGTGATATACCTATCTTTGAATATGCGCCGTTAAAAATAAAGATGTCTATAACAGGGAACGGACGTGCAGCCAAGGAACAGGTGGCCGATATGTTGCAACGTTTTCTGAAAATTCCGCAGGAATCCATGTTGCCACAACTGGACGCTACGGATGGATTAGCCGCTGCTTTTTGTCATTTTCTTCAAAGTAACCGCCCTCAAATAGATTCTTCTTATACCAGTTGGAAAGATTATATAAATAAAAACGAGAAGAAAGTAAGAAGATAACTCAAGATCTTAGTTAGACCATTTCCTAATTCTTACTTTTTGCGTTCTTCGCAACTCCCATAAATATAGGTAAGAAAAGGAAACTGGCTATAAGGGATACAATCAATCCTCCTATGGTTCCTGCAGCCAATGGAAACCAGAAGGCTTCTTTCCCGCCAATCATAAAAGGAATAAAACCTAATATTGTGGATATTACAGTCAGGAAAATGGGGCTTATCTTAGCATTCCAGGCTTTTATATACGCCTGTAAAGGAGAGATCTTTCTTTTTTGCAGAATATTGTTGTATTCATTAATAATATAAATATTTGCATTTACCGACAATCCGGAAATAAGAATAAACGAAGCAAAACCACCCTGATCGAAGTTTAACTTAAAGAGATAAAAAGCCAGGAAAATACCTATGTAAGCGATCGGGATTACAAATATAACAGCAAAAGGTTGTCTCAAAGAATTAAACAAAATGCTGCACGTAAAAAAGGTAATGACAAAAATCATTAAGAGCAATGCGTATTGCTTTGCGTTTTTCTTTTGCCAATTCCAGGACGATTGCTGACTTTCGATCGTATATCCCATCGGAAGCATCTTTTGGTATTCTTCTACATTACGTTCCAACACTTTATTTCCCTGCTGGTAAGAACCTACATATTCATATTGCAAGCACAAACGGTACTGTTGGTTTTCCTTAACTACATTTTGAGGAGCCTGTGTTTTCTCCAATTTTGCCAGCTCCGTCAATTTGAAATCTTTATTATCATTCAACCGGAATGGGATATGATCCAGACTCCATATATCGTATTGTTTGGCCTGCCGTGAATTTAAAACAATATCCTCTCTTCCGTAGCTTCCTATTATTTCCCCGGCTTTTTCGTCTTTTCCGAATACAGGCTTTATCGCAGTAAATAATTCTGTCGGAGTGATATTTTCCTGACTTAAACGTTCGGGATACAATTGAAAGACAAACTCGCTGTAATCATCCTTATAATGAGAAAATTCGGAAGAAATGGTAACTTCCTTTATACGGCGGTGTTCCAAAAGAATATTTTTGAATGCTTCGGCATGCTCCAACAATTCATCGTAGTTGTATCCTTTCAATATGGCTTTATAAGATCCTGCGGTTTCCCTGACATTGTTATTAAAATAGTCTCCGAGCCCGCTGACTGTCCAACTGCCCCCTCCTAATTCTATTGCTTTAGACCTTAACTGAGATTGCAACATAAAAGGAAATCCGCTACGCTCACCCTCTTCCGTAAACTGGATACTGATACTCGCCTGTAAAGGGCTATAAATGTTCGTAATGAATTGTTTCACTTCGGGATGCTGACTGATATACACCTCCATCCGCTGAATTAAATTATTCATCTGATCGAGGGTAGAACCATTCGGCAAAGAGGCTGCGACATGCAATTGGGTTTCTTCCCGGGTGGTAAAATAACTCCCGGAAACCACTTTCTCTACAAAAAGCCGTAGAGTTCCACCCAATACAACATCCGAATAAGGCTTGATCTTTTCTTTATAAAAAGAAGAGCCCAGTGTTTCATTAAACAGTTCATCCCAGCGGGATTTACCGTCTAACTTTTCAGGGATCAGAAATACCGGTAAACCAAAGATAAGGATAACAAGAATACATACCGGAGTTTTCCAACGCCACATGAAACGGCAAAAAGCAGCGTAAAAACGGTCAAAATACCTACGGAAAGAAATATAGAAAGGTGTTTTATACAGTTTTTTACCCCGGATCTTCTTCTTCCTGTGCTGCATCTTTAATTTTTCTATCAATGCGGGAACCAGGAATAGAGCCACAAACAGGGAAAGAGACAGGTTAATCATTATCACTTTTGCAAAATCGAGTAAATTCAACCGGATTTGCTCATCCATAAAGAAAATGATAATTAAGGAAGAAATGGTTGTCAATGTTGCTGTGAGAATAGCCAGAAAAGCCTTTTTATTATGCCTTCGCAGTATCTGATCCGACATGACAATGGTATTGTCGATAATCAATGTCAATGAAATGGTTATTCCAGCCAGAGAATAGAGTTGCATTTCCAGTCCTAAGAAATAATAAAAAACAACAGCGACTGCAATATTGATTATCAACGAGAAAGTAATCATCAATAAATATTTCCAACTCCGATAGATCAGCAAAACAAACAACAACAGAATAATCACCGTAAGTCCGGACCTGTAATATACCTTATCCAATTCTTCCTTTATGTATTTGGTAGCATCGTAGTCCCGGCGAACCTCATAGTTGGGAGGGAAAGACGGTTTAAGATCCTCCAGCGTCGTTTTAATAATTTTACTCAATTCCAACTGGTTGGCATCTTCATCCGCCGTAATGGACATATAAATAGAATTAAGTCCATTGATGTGGTAATAACCATAGGGCCTTTGTTCTGCGTGCGTTACCGAAACCAACTGATCCAGAGTGATCAGTTTATCATCCTTATTTTTAACAATAACATTTTCGGGATGAAAACCTGTTTTTCCTACCCCTTCCGATACCAGAGCTATCCGTATCCACTGGACATTGGCCTCTTCATTTTCAATAGAAGCAATCCCCAGAAATTCCTGATTGAGATAATGCTGAATTGCATTTTGAATATCCGTTATGGATATCCCTAACACTTCCAGTTGCTTATAATCGTATTCCAGACGCCATTCCAGAGGCATCGACCCGCTGATATTTACCTGATTAACACCCTCTATCTGGGACAGTTTAGGCTTAATATTGTTTTCCGCATAATTCTGGATAATGATCGGATTAGCGGGAGATATGATCCTGTAAGTTAAAAACGGACGACTGGCATTATTGTCCGAACGGCTCACGTATATGGTAGGATAAGAAACCCCATCCGGTAAACCGGGCCAGGTCTGGCGTATGATAGTAGATACCTCGAAACGGGCAGCATCAATATTCACATGTTTATCGAAACGAATATTGATTCTTCCCCATCCATTTCCTGAGGTTGAGTGTATACTCTCGATCCCTTTCAGGCGACTAAGCATCGCTTCCATTTTGGAGGTTACTTCCATCTCTACCACACGGGATGCATTCCCCCGCATAGAAAAGCTGACACTTAAATTCGGAAGCGCCTGAGAAGGTGAAAGTTTTACGGGAAGTAAGGGAACAAGTGCGAGTCCCACCAGTGACAGGCAGACAAATATCAGTATGATGGAAAAAGAGGATACCCGCAACTTCATTCTTTCTATTCTTACTTATAAGCTTTTAATTAATTCAATACTTCCCAATTCAATTCCCGTTCAAAGGATTCAGACAACCTCTCCTTTTTCACAAAATCAAACAGGGTAAGCTTACGAATTTTATAATAACTCAGCCAATATTCATTCAGGGCCGATATATAATTTTTCTGAGCTTCTTTCTGACGGTTTAACGAGAGAGTAAGGCTATTTATATCCGCTTTACCGATAATAAATCGTTCTTTTGTGTTGTTATAAGCCATATTCGCCAGATCGAGAGCTTCCTCTGCGCTTTGAATCATATTTTGTTGCACATTAAAATCATTCACGGTCATAATCACATCCTGTTCCAGACTTAAGATTTCCTGTTGCACCGAAAGCTTTGTTACATTCAAATTGCTCCTGGCCATATTTGCTTTTCCTTTTCTCACCCCCCAGTCTACCAAAGGTACACTTAAGCTAAAAGAAAGAATATCTTGTCGAAGGGGATCCAGATAAGCATCTTTGAAGTTGTCTGCAACCTGGTTAAAACCGATACTGGCTGAAAAGCTGGCATCAAAGTTTGTTTCTTTTTTGGTTTTATCCACCTCCCTTTCCGCTTCCATAATCCTTTGTCTGTATTCCAGAAAATCAGGATTATTTTCTTTTGCATACATTAAAGCTTCGTTTTCTAAAATAAAAAGATTCACCGGAACCTCCGGTAAAATTAACTTCAATTGAATATCCTGTTGTAAATTTAAATAAGATGTAATACTGAACATTGCTCTTTTAAGCTTAATGTCTGCATTTTTAAGAGTATTCTTAGCATTTAAGGCATCCAGCTTCAAAGTCATAAGATCTGCCTGGGATATAGCAGCTATCTTATGTCTTTCTTCTCCTATCCAGTAAAGAGTATCGCTGGAAGACACATTTTCCACAGCCATATCGTATTCGGCCTGAGCCATGGCCAGATTAAAGAAATAATTGGTTGTTTCTTCCGAAATAGATTCCCGGTTGTATAAATATTGTTGCTTGGCTTTCTGGTATTTGAGAGGCTCAATCTTTTTTTCCCATTTAAAGCTGTTAAATCCGAAAAGCGCCTGATAATAACCGATCCGCACAGGAACCGTAGAGAATTGCGTATATACTAAATCTCCGAAATTTCGTATGTATCCTAAATCAGAATCCAGATAAAAAGTACCACCTGTAATATCTAAATTTTGCCGGATAGATAAATTCGCTGAAGACCGTAAAGTCTGTTGAGAACGGAAAACTTCAATATTAGCTTCTGAATCGTATCTGCTGATAATATTCCTGTTGTAGCTAAAGGGCGTCATAGATAAATTCAACGACGGCAAACGGGCTGCTTTAAAAGCCCTGAATTCCCAATAGCTGGAATAATATTGATTTTTCGCTTTAAAAGCCTGCAAAGAACTGTCTGCTGCGATTTCTATTGTTTGTTCCAAAGAAAGTTCAAGGGTCCGTTGTGAAAACAATGGAAATGAACAGAAAGAAAAACAAAAGACAACGAGTATTTTTTTTAATAAAAAGTTTTTCACTTCCATACCTGAAAATATATACGATAAATCATTTATTCTTTATTCCTGTTAAACAACCAGTACACCAAAGGAACCACAAAAATACTGACAGGTGTACCGATAAGCATACCGCCAATGGTTGCTAAAGCCAAGGGTTTTTCAAGTTCCGACCCCATATCGTTCCCGAACAATAAAAGAGCCATACAAACGATAGTTGTAAGACTTGTCAATAATATGGCTTTCAAACGTCTTTTTCCCCCTTCATGGATGGCTTCCATTAAGGGATATCCTTCTTTTCTCAACTGATTGATCACGTCTATTTTTAATATACTGTCATTGATCACAATACCGCAGGTAACGATGATACCGATGGCTGACATGAGGTTTAGAGTATGTCCCATCAGGAGTAGCAATCCCAACGCAGCTGCAATATCGATAGGTATTTCTATAAGAACAATGAAAGGTTGTTTAAAGCTTTCGAACTGGGCAGCCAGGATAAAATACATCAACATCAAAGAAATAAAAAGGATTACAATCATTTCGTTGATCATCTTTTTATTGCTGAAAAAGCTTCCTGAAAAATCGACTTCCCAGTCCTTACTATTACTGAGGTTCATCCGGGTTGTCTCAATAATTTTTTCAGGCTGATCCGTATTGTAGATATTCATGGGAATGTATTCCCCTTTTTTCCCGGCTATGATTGTCTTAATATCCTCTGCGGGGACAGTCGAAACAAAAGAGCTCAACGGGATGGGGTATTTCTGCCCTGTTTCATCCGGAGATGTATAAATAATTATATTATCAATCACTTCCCTGACACTTTGATCTTCGTTTCCCAATACGATAGGAAGATATTGCTGATACGACCGTAAGACAGAAAATTCATTGGATTTGAATCCGGCTTTAAGAGCCTGGTATACTTCGTTGTAAGGAACTTTGTACAACAATAGTTTTTCTCGGTCTATATACAAATTCAACTGTTTCTGGAAAGAGACTCCTACCGGCTTCGCTCCTGTTGTCTGCAAGATCTCTTCTTCTAATTTACGGATAGACAGAGCGTCGTAGTCCTGATTTTTATTTTTGGCATAATACTCTATTACCAGATCGGGGTCGCCCGTTGTAAAGATCTTTTCGAAGACATTCCCTGCGGGTTCGAAAGATACGACTGCCAAAGGATATTCCGTTTGGAAATATTTGCTTATTTTGTCTTTGAGATGCGGAATATTCTTCGTTTCCGCAGTTTTAAGATAAACCTGCGCTTCATTGGATGTTTTCTCCTGCTCCGAATTCAGCAAGTATTGCTGCTGTCCTACAAGAGCGGAATTTTCTTCCACTTCCTTTTGAATTTCCAACAACAAAGACTGTACTCTGAGCTGATTTTCCATCACATGAATGTTCTCATTCCATTCGATATTTACCAACAATTCGTTCTGGCTGATATCCGGCATCCTCTCTTTGGGAATTAAAGTAAAAAACAGATAGCAAGCCGGAAAGATAAAAACCACGATCACCAGAATCAAAACTTTATGAGAAAACACCCAGTCTATTCCTTTATCGTACATTCTCATCAACAAAGACTGCCGATCTTCAGATTGAGTAAGGGAATTATCTTTTAATGAAACCTCCTCTTTTTTACTTTTTTTCTTCCACGGAGTGAATACCAGTTTATACAGTACAGGCAACAGCATAATACCTGTTATATAAGAAACCAAAAGCCCTACTGTAACCGAAAAAGCCTGATCAAAAAACAAGGCTCCGGCAATACCGCTTAAAAACACCAAAGGTATAAAGACTGCAATCGTGGTAAAAGCAGAACTAAGCATGGGAGTAATCACATCGTTCGTCCCTGCCACACAGGCATCTTCCAAACTCAACCCACGGGTTCGGTATTGTCCTATATTGTCCGTTACAATAATCGAATTATCAATCATCATCCCAAGAGCCAGAATCAAACCTGTTAAAGAGATTATATTCAGCGAGACATTAAAAAGATAAAAGAAAAGCAAAGTGATAACCAGGGAGACAAACATCGTTAGTCCGATGATTAAAGGCGATTTGATATCTTTCATAAAAAAAGCGGAGACCAGACAAACAAAAATAAATGCCAGTATCAGGTTTTGTTGCAGATTTGAGATGGTATAATCCAGCAATTCCGTCTGATTTTGTGAGATATTAAATTCAATATCCGGATATCTTTTTTCCATCTGCGAAATAACCTTATCCAGCGCCTCCTGCATATTAGACATATTTTCATCGGCCTGCTTGATCACGGATAACATAATCGCTCTTTTCCCGTTGTAAAGGGCCATCCCATTTTCTTTTTCCGGCACCATATTTATCTCAGCCAGGTCTTTTAACTGATAGATCTTGTCATTCTTCCGGATGAATATATTCCTTATATCCTCAACCGTGCGGACTACCGCCGAAAAACGAATGTTGTATTCGTAATATCCATCGCGGACCATCATGCTTCCCGGTTCCACATTATTGTTATTGAGCGCCGTTTCTATATCCGACAGAGTAATTCCGGTAATAGCCAAAAGGTTTTTATCGGGTTGAATAAGCACTTCTTTTTTCAGTAAGCCGGTGATGTCGACCATAGCTATCTGAGGGAGCTGTTCTATTTGTCTTTTTATAACCGTTTCGGCAAATTCCGACAGATCCAGAAAGGCATTCATATCCTCCTGAATTTCCGCCCCTTTCCAGGAACCCGTATCTTCTTTACTGGTGAGATTCAAAGTAAATACCGGAATGTCTGTTGCGCTGGCTTTTATTACCCGTGGGCGGTCTACTCCGCGGGGAATATAATTCATAGCGGCATCAATTTTTTCATTTACCTCAATAAAAGCGAGATCGGTATCCGCCCCATATTCAAAGCTTAAGCGAACAATTGCATTTCCGTCGCGTGTTTCCGTGCGTACATCGCGAAGCTTACCTATTTGTAGAAGTTGTTGCCGTACAGGAGTAATTACCGTTGTTTCCAATTCCCGGGCCGACATATTTTTCCCTGTTACCTGAACCGTGATTTCCGGGATAGCTATATCCGGCAATAAAGAGACAGGAACATTCAGATAGGTAATAATACCTAAAATAAAAAATGCCGTAAAAGCCATGAAAACGGCAATAGGACGATTGATGAGGAATCTGATCATGGTAATAGGAATGAAAAATTAGTCCTTAACTTTTACCGGGGTCTCGTGAGCCAGATTGATATTACCTTCGTAAATAACCAGATCACCCTCTTTTAACCCATCAGTAAACACATAAGATGTCGAATTTTCCAAACCTGTATCTACATACACCCATTGTGCTTTTTCTCCTTTCAGTGTAAACACTACTTTTTTATTTGTCCGCAATACCAGGGCTTCTTTAGGAATGACCAATTGCTTACCCAACGAACGCTGAAGACGGATTTTCACATTCATCCCGTCGAAAAGCTTATTTCCCGAATTATTCAGGGAAGCTTTCACCCGTACCATACCGTTCTTATCTACCGTCGGATTGATCTCCGTGACCCGGCCATCCACGTCGTAAGTATTGACAGAAAAAGGAGAGATTTCCAGACGGTCGCCGATCTTAATATAAGGCAATTCGCTTTCCAGAATCATAAAGTCCACTTCCGGGCGGGAATTATCGATTATAGTGCAAAACGGTTGACCGGCATCGGGATAGTTATGTATTTTAGAAAAGAGATTAGCAACCACTCCATCGAAAGGAGCGTATAAAACCGAATTTCGGAAATTAAAGTCGGCCAGTTCGTATTGATTCAACGATTGATCGTAACTGCTTTTGACCTTGGCTAATTGCAAAATGTCTTCGGGAATATTTGCCGTATCTTTTACAGAATAGCCCTGACCTATCAGAACATCCTGCAATTCAAGCTTTGCTCTTTCCAGATTATCTTTTGTTTGCAGGAGACTGTTCTGCAGCTTAAACTGATCCAGCATAGCTATTTTCTGTCCTTTCCTGACTTTCTCTCCGTTTTTCACATAAATAGCGGCTATATTTTCCGTCACCTCGAACTTAAGATCCGCTTTGTTCTGCGCGGAAATATTACCATTGGCGATCAGCTCATGATAAAAGTCCGTATACGCGAGTTTCACAACGCGAACTTCTGCTATTTCATCGGGCAACAAGGCGGATACATTTTCTTCGTTCTGATCGTCATTTTTCGTTGAACAAGAGATGCATCCTATAATACATAATATCAGATAAATCCAAGATAGCTTCATAATAGGTAACATATTTGACTACAAATAAAGTAATATTTTTATAAAATTCACCAAAAAAAAGGTAACTCAATGGTAATATTAAGTTTTTTTATATAACTCATTCACAAATTAATGCTTCCATTTCCCTCCGCATTTCCTTTACGGCGGTAGACATTACTTTCGGTTCTTTCGTCCCGACAATCTTTGCCATTCTGCATGCTTCGGCTTTCAAACCCATTTCATCGTATAATTTTGCTAAAAGATAATAGGGATACAAGCGGTTAGGAACGATCTGCGTTGATTTTATAAAATTAGCTTCTGCTTCCGTGTACTCTTTCATGGCCTGGTAGTTTTTTCCTTTTATATTATACAGCATGGGGTCACAACTTATTTGCATGGCTCTGCCCAGGACTTCGTTACTTTCAGCATATTGGTCTGATTTAGCAAGACTTTGGGCATATTCAAACAGGAATTTAATATCGTCTTTGAGATAGGGATAGAGTTCTTTATAACTATCGGAAGTATCTTTATACAATCCGACATTATAAAAAACTTTGTCTCTATTCCATTGTTTATAGGCATTATAAACAGGATATTGTTTGTAAACGCAGATAGCTGTAAATAGTACCAGGAGTGAACTGAATACAATTACGGGTAGTTTTTTAGATTCTTTATCCGGTACGGTATTACCCATTGCCAGGAAAAATACCAGAAGAATAACATAAGGAAGTACACTGAAAGGATATGAAAAAAAGGCAAAAATAAGCAGGGATATCAATGCACCCAGCATCCCCCATTTTCCTGTTTTATAAAGATCCCGAATGGTTAAGGCTATTAAAAGAATGAAAAGAATAAATCCTGCAATTCCCGCCTCCACTAAAATCTGCAGATATTCATTGAATGCATATTCCGGGTTACCGGCAACATATTCTTCCACTTCACTGGCCTTACCGGAAAGGATATATTCCGCCTGTGCCGTTCCATAAGCGCCAGAGAAATTTCCCAGCCCCACTCCCCACGGATGTTCCATGACCATTTGTAAAGAAACTTTCCACATCAGAGTACGGCCATCGGCTGAGTCTTTTTTCATAAAATACATACCTATAAATCCAAAGACTAAAAAGAGACATACAATTATTCCCCAAAGGATAACCTTTTTCTTATGCCGGCTGAAATATTCCCTGACCGGAAAACGATCGTTGAGGTATACATATATAATAACCATACTTCCTCCGACCGCAGCCAGCCAGGAAGCCCGGCTCAAAGTAGCAGGAAGAACCAGGAAAACAGCCACACAAGTGATCCCGGAAAACCCTTTCACACCCATACGTAAAAAGTATCTCCAGTTCTTATTTCCGTCTTTTTTATTTTCCGGAGGATAAAACCAATAATAAAGCGATAATGGAAAAACAACAGCCAGATAACCGGCATAAGGTCCGGGATTAAAAAAAGATCCTGTTGTCTTGAATAAAGTGTGTTGGGAAACATTGAAACCGTACAATTGGCCCAGTCCCCATACAGCTTCCACACATCCGGTTATAACAATAAAAATACAAAGGTTTTGGTTAAATGTATTATCTTTACAACCGTTTGAAATGATTCTCACACTAAAATACAAAACGGTTAGTAAAGCTAATAAAGTTAGTTTGGTTATATTTAGTGATATATTATTAATTATCATAGATGCAATAAATATGCTTCCGGCAAAAAGCAGGAGAATGAGATCGGTTAAAGAAAACCGAAAGCCTTTCCGTGAAAAAAAAGAAGCGCTGAAAGTTACAAGAACAACTAAGCACATGCTGCCATAAAACCAGAAATATTTACCGGACACAATACCGTTAGGCAGATCTTTGCCCAGTATGAATACGGTAAAGAGTATCAGTAAAAACGGAATCAGTAAGAATCCGTTTATCAGAAGGCTTGTTATTTCTTTCTTTTTTATCATATACAAATATTGAATCTCTCATTCAAAAGGGATAGAGTACAATTTCCGGCTTTATATACCACACTGTGAAATATCATATTTATATAAATTTTCACTTACATCATTAATCCCATAAAGGACTTTGTTCTCTGTATCCACTGTTATATATCTCACATATCTATCCAATACCAATTTACTTACCGGGTTTCCGTTCCAATCAATTATATGGACTTCAACTTTCTCTTTTTCATCTTTTATATTATATAAAGCAAA
>JAJBTS010000136.1 GCA_020860885.1 Bacteroidales bacterium | reverse complement strand
CGTTATATCTGGTTACCTATTGAGTTTGAGGGTGAAAGGTTTACAATCAGATGGAAAGATGAATGGAAATGACTTTTCTTCTTATAAAAAAAGCTTAAATATTGTTTTTTTATAAAAAAAAGCTTAATTTCACCCCCTTAGAATATAAAACTCATACTAATTTTTATGAAAAAAATTGGATTACTACTATTTATTACTTTCGCATCTATCGCCTATTGTAAAGCACAACAATTACCTTCCGTACAATTAAAAGACATTCAGGGAAAAACAGTAGATACACAAACCCTGAATAATGATGGTAAACCTTTTATCATCAGTTTCTTTGCAACCTGGTGCAAACCTTGTCTCAGGGAGTTGAACGCTATCAGGGATGTTTATGAAGAATGGCAGGAAGATACTGACGTAAAAATAATTGCAATATCTATTGATGAAGCACAAAATACAAATAAAGTGAAACCATTGGTAGACCGCCTAAACTGGGATTACGAAGTACTGCTGGATCCGAATAGTGAATTCAAAAGAGCCCTCAATGTAGACGTGATTCCATCGGTATTTATAGTGGATAGGCAAGGTAATATTGTGGATTCAAGAAGCGGGTACACAGATGGGTCGGAAGAGCATCTGATAGAAAAAGTACGGGAATTATTAAATAAGGAAAAATAATTTTTCGGAAATGAAAAAACATATAGGGTTCTTTCTTCTATTATTTATTTCCTCTATTGTTAACGGACAAATAAAAATAGGCGATCAGGCTTCTATTTCAGGAAGTGTGCAGTCAGACATCCTTTTTCCTGAAGAAGATCAGAAGATAGGTGCCGGAAAACCGGAACATTCGGTACTCACAAATACTTACCTGAACTTAAATTTTAATTCCAAATACGTATCAGCCGGAACACGTTTTGAATTTCTGGAATATCCTCTGCCTGGTTTTGAACCGGATTTCAAAGGTTGGGGTCTACCCTACTTTTTCATTACCGGCAAGTACAAAAATGTAGAATTAACGGCCGGAGATATTTACGATCAATTTGGCAGTGGTTTCATTTTAAGAACGTATGAAGAACGTAGTCTGGGCATCGATAATTCATTGCGGGGAGGACGCCTGAAAGTTTCTCCTTACAAAGGGATTCATTTAAAAGTTTTAGGAGGAAAACAACGCCGCTACTGGGAACATAACGACAGTTTTGTATGGGGAGCGGATGCCGAATTTAATTTCGATCAATGGATTAAAAAACTGGAAAAGAATAACTTTTACTGGTCGTTAGGGACCTCATTTGTCAGCAAGCATGAGAAGGAGGAAGTCGTTTCTTTTTACGATGATGAATACAATTGGTACAAACGGTTGAATTTCCCTGAGAATGTGGGTGCTTGGGATATTCGTACACAGATACAGAAAGGCAACGTGAATGTCTTATTGGAATACGCTCTGAAAGCCAACGATCCTTCAACAGATAATTACTATATTTACAAGAAGGGCAATGCAAGTATGTTATCAGCCTCTTATTCAAAAAAAGGGATGAGCGCATTAGTTCAGGCTAAAAGGATTGACAATATGTCTTTCAGAAGCAAACGTACGATGACCGGAAATTCTTCATTCATAAATCATCTTCCCGCATTTACACAGCAACATACTTATGCCTTAGCGGCAATTTATCCTTATGCAACCCAGTTTCAGGGTGAATGGGCTTTTCAGGGTGAATTCAGTTATACATTCCCCAGAAAGACTGCCTTAGGAGGAAAATACGGAACTACGATAAGAGTCAACGCTTCGCATGTACGGTCTATCGATAAGGATTATGAAAACATATCCGGTTTTAATCCCAAGGATCATTCAACCTATTATTTGTTAAGAGGAACCAACGGATATAAATCGTCTTTTTTCAAAATGGGGGATGAATTGTATTATCAGGACATCAATTTTGACATCGATAAAAAACTTACAAGTGATCTGAAGATAAACTTTATGTATATGAACCAACGATTCAATCCGTTGATCCTCCAACACGCAGAAGATATAATCACTTCCAATATTTTTGTTCTGGAAGGGAAATACCAATTAAATAAGAAATTTACATTTCGAACCGAATTACAATATTTATCCGCTAGTGATTATACCGGACAGGCGGGAGAAGAACCTTTGGAAAGGTCCAATCAGGGAGACTGGATGTTCGGATTATTGGAAGTTTCCTTTGCACCCTCTTTTATGCTCTCTGTTTCCGACACCTATAATTCAGGAATAACCAAAGAACATTATTATATGTTTTCGGGAGTATATAATTATAAATCTCATCGTATACAACTGGCTTACGGCCGTACCCGTGCAGGTTACGATTGCTCCGGAGGTGTCTGTCGGTTTGTTCCGGCAAGCAAAGGATTCAGAATTGGTTACAACTATAATTTTTAATAGACCAATGAACAGACAAAAATACTTTATCAAAAAAAACAGTTGTTTATTACTTATCTGTAATACTCCTTCTGCTTTCGTATAGTTGTGATACAATCGATACGGACGACCGTTTTATAGAGATGGAAAAACCGGAAATAAAAAATACGGTTTTACTGGAAGATTTTACCGGAGTAAACTGCTCGAATTGTCCTGCCGCTCATAAATATGCTGAAGATGCAAAGAAAGCACATGGCGCAAAGTTAGTGATTGTCAGTATACATGCCGGTCCTTTTTCTTCATCCTCTTTTCAGACGGAAGCAGGTAAAAAGTACCAGGAACATTTCTATCCGGCAAACAACAGTTATCCGGCAGGAATGGTAAGCCGGGTAAAATGGGACAAAGGTTTCGTCGAAACCAACTCTTCTTTATGGTCAACGTTGATCAATGAGCGTTTCATACAAAATTATTCCATGAATATCGAATTAGAGTTATCCGTAAATTATTCGGAAGAAGATAACTCTTTTACTGTAGAATCGATAATAACACCCTTAAGTAAACCCACCGACATAAAGCTTCAATTATGGATAACAGAAAGCAATATTGAGTCTCCTCAAAAAGACGGCAGCAATATTATTCCTAACTATATTCATAATCACGTGTTAAGAGATGCCGTGAATGGTATTTGGGGTGAAGACATTTCCGAAATTGGAGAGATAGGCGTCCCATTTTCTATGACTTCTATCTCCTATTCATTAGAAGGAAAGAACTGGAAATCTGAAAACTTAAATATCGTAGGTTTTATCTTTGACAAGAACACGGAAGCGGTTCTTTACGTCACAGAAATTCCATTAATAAACAAGGAGTATTAACTTAAAAAATATATAATATGACAAAACATTTTACTTTATTACTTTTTCTTCTTTTCCTGGTTACGAATGTAGTTTCCGCTCAGGATCTGGTATTCATACAAAATGGAAAAGAATTGAATGAGAACTCCACAGTATATTGCTCGGAAATTGATCTGATGGGTAATATGAATCCGCATGTATATGTTAAAAATAAAGGAGCTGATATTTCCGCATCTTTAACTATTACATTATTGGAAGAAAATGTAAGCGGAGACATTGGCTTCTGCGGTTGGGGAACAGATGAATGTACTCCCGTGCCTTATGGCTCTCCTGTAGTCAGAACTACTACAATTGCTGCTAATCAGGAAGCAGACCCTCATATTGAAGCAATGAATGTGGATCCGAACAATACCTTGATCAAGGTACAATACAAACTAGTATATGCCGATAAAGAAAAAAACTTTGAATGTCATCTTTACTACGGATATTACATCCAGCTTCGCGCCGGAAAAAGACATAGATGTTACCCTTTATCATCAAGACGAAAGAGTTTGTATGGATTATGATTTTCCAACGACACAGACAAGAACCGTTACTTTATATAATATTATAGGAAAGAAAGTAGCTAAGTATACATTGACAGACAGCGCTAACACTCTTACATTTCCTCAACTACCCAAAGGGATCTATATGTATTCGATAATGGAAAACAATCAATCTGTAAAATGCGGGAAATACGTTTTTTAATTTTATTTCCTATAGAGTTTCTAACTGATTTACACATTCACCATGAAAGCAAAATTACTTTTAATTTTTTGTATACTTGCAGGCAGCGCTCTGCAGGCACAAACATTTGTATCCACCGAACCATCGAAGAAAAATGCAGTGATTGAAGAATATACGGGGGTAAACTGCGGCTTTTGTCCGGATGGTCATAGGATAACGAATGAAATAGCAGCAGCCAATCCCGGACGCGTATCCGTGATCAATATCCATCAGGGTTACTATGCGGTCGAATCTCCTTACTACAAAACACCCTATGGAGATGCATTGGCCGGACAAACCGGCCTTACCGGTTTTCCTGCCGGAACAGTTAACCGCCATGTATTCTCCGGAGGTAAAACTTCACTGGGTCGCGGAAGCTGGTCAGGGAGTGCCAACACTATATTGAAACAGGATTCTTATGTAAATATAGCAGCAAAAGCCGTTATAGATTCGGAAACCAGGAAATTAACCATCGATGTAGAAATATATTATACAGGCGATAGTCCAAAAGCAACAAATAAACTGAATGTTGCTTTGCTGCAAAACAATATACTGGGTCCGCAAAGCAACGGAGCAGCCTACAATCCTAGCTATATGGTAAACGGCCTGTATAAACACATGCATATGCTACGGCGCTTACTTACCGGCCAATGGGGAGAAACTATCGAAACAACATCCGAAGGAACTTTCGTAGAAAAAACATTCGAATATACTGTTCCCGAAAAATCATTCAATATTCCCTACAAACTGGAAGACCTGGAAATAGTTGTTTTTATTGCGGAAGATACACAGGAAATTATTACAGGAGCAAAAGCTTCTTTAGAAATACAAAAATAAAAGTCGAATCATGAAAAAAATATTATTATCCATATCCTTCCTGTTGGCGTCTCTATTACTTAGCAATATATACGCTCAAGCCACAATGCCTGAGATAAGCACTTCCGATAATGAAGTATGGTACTACATACAATTTACCAAAGGGAATGCTGTTCTGGAAGATTTCGGAGAAGCTGTGCCTTTAACAACTCAGAACGTAAGTTTAATAAACGCAGAACAACATTGGAAAATTGTCGAAGCCTCCAAGCCCAGTGGGGAATATAAATACGAGATAGAATCAGCAAAAGGCCATAAATTGTGTTATCTGTCTTCCCGGTTTGTAACCAGTAAAACAAGTACCGCAGCTTTATTTTCTATTGTTAAGTCCACATCTACTGCTTATCCCGGATTTGTATTAAAATATAACAGCGGCTATATGAATCAGAAAGGTGGAGAGACATTTGGTAAGCTCCTGGAAAGAGGTACTTCTTTAGCTTCGGCAGGAAGTTCATTAATTTTCGTTCCTACCCACTTAATGGAAGAACCTCCCGGCCCTGAAATACCCAAAGTAAGTTCGGTAGACGATTCCGACGAAACCTGGTATTATATTCAATTCAACCGGACTTCGAATACAAGCTTAAAACCTGTTCTTCAGGATATGGGAGAAAATGCAAAATTGAGAACAGAAAACGCCAAAGAGAATTCCAACGCTCAACTTTGGAAATTAATTCCGGCATCTGCTCCCAATGGAGATTATGAATATGAACTGATCAGTAAAACGGGTCGTAAGATTGCATATAATTCAACGTTATCACGATACATTACCACATCGTCTTCGGCCGGGGCTAAATTAAAACTTACGGAAGTTTATCCGGATTGGGCCATCCAACGCTACGGAAGAGGCACCAGCGGAATGAATCAATCGGGAGGCGCAGGTCCCGGAAGAGAAATCTGCGATTACAGCTACAGCGATCAGGGAAGCATATGCAATTTTGTAACCCCTCAGAAAATGTGGGGATATACAAGCCTTCCAGCGATAGATACAGATAAAGAAAAAAGAACCCGCATTTCCATGGACAATAAGTCTTTGAAAATTGAAGGCGAGGATATAAAAAATGTTACCATTTATTCGGTTGCAGGACAGATTCTGAATACAAGAACAAATTCTTTTTCTTATGAATTACCCGGCGGAGTATACATTCTTTCCGTATCCTATGCCGATAGTGTTACAGAAACGATAAAAGTGGCGGTAAAATAATACTTAAAAAACAGTTAAAAACAGAAGAGGTGGTTTAGAACATTCATATTCTGAGCCACCTCTTTTGATTTACTATACGGATTACTATTAGATCACGTTCATAAGATTACTAATTTACCACCCATTGCCTATCGTGTACTTGTACATTTTCCTTGTTATATTGAAGAGCTTCTTTTTTCGGGATAGCGATCCGGTATGTCTTTACACTATTTTTCTGCATGGTTAATTTTGTATCCCTTAACCATACATTATAATCTTTCAGAATCATATAGTTGATACCATATTGTTTTGCGAATGCAGCTAAATCAGGAATATCTGACGACACTTCTACATAATCCACTTCTACCATAGGATACAAATTTTCCTTCTTCAATACAAACCCATACCTCTGAGGATTCATAAAGATCTGTTTTGCCGCCATTATACGGAATACGTACCGTGAAGTTTCCGATACCAATAGCAGATCAAAAGCAGAATCAACATATTGTCTTTCCAATTGGGAAGAAATCCGCCCCATACCTGCATTGTAAGATGCCGCTACATTTACCCAGTCGCCATAACGTTCGTAAGCTTCTCTAAAATATCTGCATGCCGCTTCCGTAGCTTTTGCCACATGGTAGCGTTCATCGATTCCATCACGTATTTCCAGTCCATAGCTTTTTCCCGTAGCTTCCATGAACTGCCATATTCCTGCTGCTTTAGCAGGCGATAAAGCCCTCGTATCCAGTCCACTCTCGATCACACAGAGATATTTGAAATCATCCGGAATTCCGTTCTTTTTCAAAATAGGTTCTATGATCGGAAAGAAACGGTTAGCTCTCTTCAGATACAACAAAGTAGTTGAATGAAAATAAGTAAAACTGTTGATCTCCCTGTCATAACGTTCACGCATATCCAACCGTTCCAGGGATATTCTGTTTCCACAAAATTCTACATGGTCAGGAACCGGAACGGATACAGTCATGGAAGATACAAAAGGTCTTTGCTCTACAACAGATCCAGGATCTTTACTTCCTGCTAACAGGAAAGATAAAAGAACAACGATAACTAATAAAAGAAATATTAGAATATAATTTTTTAAGGATAAATAACTGTTTGCTTTCATAAAATTTTTTGTTTATTAATTTCTGGATCTTAATACATTAATATCACTGGACTCTTTATAGTTTCGTCCGTCAGCACCCTTTGCTTCCACAACAACAAAATAAACACCTGTGGGTACATATTTTCCGTTCACTCTTCCGTCCCATCCCTCCTCCGGATCTGTCCATGTATAGAGTATATTTCCCCAACGGTTAAAAACAGAAGCTTTGAAAGAGATTAACGATTTGGAATATACTTTATAGACATCGTTCGAACCAATAGAACTACCCGGGCTGAAAGCATTGGGTAATCTCAGGAATGATTCTTCCAGGATCAGTCTGAACTCCTGAGTATCCGAAGCTGTTTCATAGGCGCATGTTTCATCCGAATTAGGAACTTTGACTTCTATAACCACATCATAAGTACCTGAAAAGGTAAAATTAACCTCACAATTCTGGGTGTTGTATCTATACGTTTCCGACGATTCTCTTTTTCCTGTTGACGGATCTATTTTAAATATTTTCCAGGTGTACATGACACCGGGGGGATCGTTGGAATAAGCTTCAAAACGAACGTTCAAAGGAGCCTGGTAAGCTTGTTCGGAATTCAGTTCTTCTTCCTCTCCTTCTTCAGGAATTACATACGCATACGTATGAACATCTATAGCGACTGCATTGTATTCCGGTGAATTTACACTATACAGCTTTCCGAAATGCTCTGCAAACTGGTCGCCGCGAAGAGTATAAGAAGTATTTACCAGAGGAGCATCCACTACATGTTCTAAAACCACGCGATTAAATTCTTCTGTTTTGAGTTCCTGTATAAACTGTTTGCTCTCACCCTCCCATCTTAATTGCTGATATTCAAGAAAGAAGTGCCTCCGGATTTCCTGATATACCCCATCCGTCAGATAGTAAACCAAAGGATCGGCATCCATATCCATTATCAGTTTGAGATTTTCACAACGTTCTTCTTCTATTTCATCAAACGTCACAGAAACGATTTGAGGCAAGTGCTGACTGTAATCAATGATCCACACTACATTATTTCCTCCCGGACCGTATTCATTGCCCACATAATATCCGAAGCCATCTTCGATATCCCGTATAACCGACGTAGTCAGTGACGATTCAGCCGTAGCGACAGGAAAGGTTTCTCCTGTACTGGTTTTATATTTAAACCATCGGTGCGAAGCGACCGGTTCGGCAGAAGTAAAGGAAATTTCAGCTCCCGATAATCCGTTTAAGAGCCAGACTTCAATGAAATTACTCATATCATTTACTTCCCGTAAAGGTTCTCCTTCCCCTCCCTCAACCCTATACTGAGAATAGACAGGTGCTATCAGAAAGAATGACATTATGTAAACTATCGCTTTTTTCATGTTTCAAAATTAAGAATTATTTCTAACTTTGTAACTTATCTGAACGAACAAACTTAGAAACAGATGAAGTCAAAAACATTAATATTTATACTTTTACTATTCAGTATTCAATTCTATAACGTAAAATCAGAAGAAGCATTTTATCAGGAAACAACTTTTTTAACCCAGGAAGGGGATTTTTTTCTTCATACAGTAGAACGGGGACAAACAGTCTATTCCATATCTAAAATGTATAATGTTAAAGTAGACGGTATTTTTCAACTTAATCCGGGAAGTGAAAGTGGAATACAAGCGGGAAAACAACTGAAAATACCACAGGAATCGGGATCTTATTTTTATCATACGATACAACCCAAAGAAACGCTTTATTCGGTTTCAAAAAAGTATTACATGCAGGGAGAAGATATCATCCGTGCTAATCCGGGCCTATCCGTCGAAACGTTTACCATCGGTAAGATTATACGTATTCCTATCAATCAGGTAACCACTCCCATGGAAGGAAATGAAGAATACAACCAGAGAATAACCAACGCGTTGCTCAACACCTCCAGAAGGGGGCAGGACATCAAAACTATCAAAGTGGCTTTATTATTACCGCTCAATTTAAAGGAAGGAACAAGTGCCTCCAATGCTGCCGGTAACCGTATGGTTGAATATTATGAAGGAGTGCTTCTTGCATTAGAAGACTTAAAGAAAAAAGGAATTTCTGTGAATTTACAGATTCACGATACGGGTTCCAAGACAAATCTTATTCCTTCCATCCTTAATAAACCATCGATGCAAAACCTTAATTTAATCATAGGAGGTTTGTCTGACGAACAGATTAAATTAATTTCAAACTTTGCATACGAAAATAATATCCCCTATGTAATTCCTTTTACTTCGACCAGCGATGAACCTTTAACTAAATACCACGTCTATCAGGTAAATACCCCTCAGCCTTATTTGTATTCCAAAGCTTCTGCGGCTTTTTGCAATAAATACAAAGATTCGAACATTGTATTTTATATCCCTGCAGACAGAAGAAATAAAATAGATTTCATACAAACGGTACAGAAAGACCTGAGATCCAGAAATATTTCTTATAAGGAAATCAATGCTGCAAATCCGGCAGCAGAGATAGAAAATGTGATTGACCCTACGAAGAATAATGTTTTCATTCCTTCGGACGACAGCAATGAGATCTTAATGAATCTTATTGCTCCGTTAAAAGCAATCCGGGAGACAAATCCATCCACTTCGATATCCCTGTTCGGGCACCCTTCCTGGCAAGTATTAAGTACGGAACACTCAGGAGATTTCTTCACTTTGGATGCAACCTTTTACAGTGTCTTTTATGCCAATCCGACTTCTCCGGCTGTGAGGTCTTTTCATAACAGATACATAAGCTGGTATTCCAGGGAACTTATCAATATTTTCCCGAAATATGGCATGCTGGGTTACGATACATCTATGTTCTTTATACAACTGTTGGACAAATTCGGAACATCTTACGATGTAAATGTCAATAAACTAAATTACAAAGGCATTCAAACCGATTTCCAATTCGAACGCGTAAACAACTGGGGAGGATTTATAAATGCTAATCTTTATTTAGTAGAATTCAAACCGGATTTTAAAATTGTTTCCAGTCAGATAAAAGTAAAATGAAAAAGAATATCCTGGGATTCATCCTCTTATTATTTACTGTTAACTTATCACATGCCCAGAATACAGGGTTTGAATACGGTATAAACGGTGGAGTTACCCTCAGCAGCATGAGATTTGTATTTTATGTTCCACAAGAGAAACTAATACAAGGGCAGGGTGGATTAACCGTAAGATATATATCTGAGAAAAACTTCGGACTTCAGGCAGAGCTCAACTATTCCCAAAGAGGCTGGAAAGAACAATCCGACGATATCCGGATAAACAGATACAGCCGTTCCATAAGTTATCTGGAACTTCCTTTCATGACACATATTTATTTTAATATGGGTAAAAGATTCCGTGGTGTTTTTAATATAGGGCCTCAAATAGGATATTGCCTGAGTGAAAAAACACTGGAAAAAGTTCTCTATGCTCCCGGACCTTCCAATAACGGGGAGAATATTATTTATGAAGGAATTCCTTCTTATTATTCCCAGGATGTACAAAAAAAGTTTGATTACGGTATTGCCGGAGGCGGAGGTCTCGAATTCCGGACCGGCATCGGGAGCTTTATCCTGGAAGGCCGTTATTATTTCGGGCTATCCGATGTATTTAACAACACAAGGTCCGATTATTTCCAGGCCTCTTCCAATCAGGTGATAAGTATTAAACTTACCTACCTGACCAGCTTCCAATAAACTCTTAATGTTCGTGTGGGATATTGAGCGCATGCAATATTGCCTCTTCCAGTTCTTGTCCTCTTAAACCATCGGCAATAATAAATCCCTGAGGATCGATCAATACCGTATAAGGAATATGGGATACGTTATAGCTCCCTGTAGCAGGTGAAGATTGCTGCATGTCTGCCATTTGAGGCCAGGTCATTTTATATTCCCGGATGGTTTTCAGCCATTGCTCTTTGTCTTCATCCAGTGAAACTCCCACAATCTCAAATTTTTCATTTTTCAATTGATTGTAAAACTCTACCAGGTCGGGCATTTCCTGTAAACAGGGAGCACACCAGGAAGCCCAGAAATCAATAAGGACATATTTTCCTTTCCCTACATAATCAGAAAGAGAAACTTCTTCATTTTCTTTATTCAAAAGAGTAAAGTCTATGTATTTGGTTCCTTTGGGAAATTTACCTTTAGGAGTCATAAAAGCGATAATGTCAACCACTTCCGGATGAGAAGAAAACGATTCGTCTGTTTTGGATAATAGTTCTTTGATTTCTTCCAAGGTCAATAGATAATAATGCCCCAGGAACAGATCTTTCCCGAATGGATTATCGATATTCTCATATATAAATTCCCTGTTGGCATCATCTACCTGAGTTTTCAGGAGACTGTATTCCTCCCTCAGTCTTTCTTTTTCTTCTTCTTGAGTGGAAGTATCAAACTTTTCAGACAATTCATCCATCTGTTTCATTATCGGCATTTGTTTATCTATGAGTTGTTGATACCTTTCGTTTTCCTCGTTACCTCCGATTATAGCTTCATCACCCACTATCTTATAAGTGATCTTCCCCGGTTTAACCAGCAGGGGTACTCCCAGTGCAATACTTCCATACACTCCCGGAGCATCAATAAAAGCATAAAAAATAGCAGGTTCCTCGCTGATTCCTTTTATCTGGAATTTATTATTCTTTATAACTGCAGAGTCGGATGCGTAATCTCCATTCTCATCGTAACGGTAAATATAGATTTTTTGTCCGTTGAGATCCCTGTCGGTAACTGTTCCGTTTATTGTAAATTCATTCTTAGGTCCGCAAGAAGCAAATATTGCAGCCAAAATAACAAAGCCGAGTAGTTTCTGTATGTT
>JAJBTS010000080.1 GCA_020860885.1 Bacteroidales bacterium | reverse complement strand
GACTTCTCTTTGCAGCAACTAAAAACGTTGGATGTTTAAATTTAAGAAGGAGTCCGTGAAGTAAATAACCTTTGGTGTTCTGCCAAGGTTATCCCTCAGAAATACTCAGGCATATTCTTGCCGGAGTTGTTTTCATATATATACATTATAAACGATTTAAGAATTATATAAAGATGAGTCTTTGTATAAAGCTTTACCAATAACAAATAAAACCAATGAAAATAAATAGAGAATTTATTCAGATAAGAGAAACAATAGCGGACGATTTCAATTCTATTATGGACGTAGAAAAGCAGGGTTTCGGCTACGACAAGGAAGCTTATTTGGTAGCGGATTTATTGAACGATAGGACCGGAGAGCCCCGGCTTTCCTTACTGGCGTTTTATAAAGATGAGCCCGTAGGGCATATTCTGTTTACCCGGGCGTATTTCGATGGTCACGATGATCAGCCAATGATGCATATCCTCGCACCTCTGGCTGTTAAACCGGAATATCAGCGGAAAGGAATAGGAGGGATGCTGATCCGTGAAGGGATACGGCTGTTGCGGGAGAAAGGGTCGAATCTCGTCTTTGTCCTCGGACATAAGGAATATTATCCTAAATACGGATTTTCACCTCAGGCCGAACGGTTAGGTTATCCTGCGCCTTACCCTATCCCTGAAGAATATGCTGATTACTGGATGGTTCAGGCTATCAGTGAAAAAGGTTTAGCCGTCGGAAAAGGGAAGATAAGATGTTGCGACGAACTCAATAAGCCTCAACACTGGAGAGACGATGATGCCGATAAAGAGTCCGCATCTAATTAAAACAATTACAATTAAAAAATAAACATCATGAGTAACGAAAATAAATCCATTCACGAATTCGATTTTAATTTGATTTGCGAATATTTTTCAAACATAGAACGTCAGGGCCCAGGCAGTCCGGAAGCAACCCTCCAAGCCTTGAGCTTTATCGATCCTCTGAACCCCCAATCGCAGATCGCCGATTTAGGGTGTGGTACCGGAGGACAAACTAGGATCCTGGCTCAGCATACACAAGGACAGATTACCGGTATGGACCTGTTTCCTTATTTTATAGACTTATTCAATCGCAAAGCTGCCGGATTGAATCTTCAGGATCGTGTGAAAGGGATTGTAGGTTCTATGGATGACCTGCCTTTCCGGGAGGAGGAATTGGATCTTATCTGGTCGGAAGGCGCTATCTATAATATAGGCTTTCAACGCGGACTGAATGAATGGCGTAAGTTCATCAAAACAGGCGGCTACATTGCTGTCTCTGAAGTATCCTGGTTTACCGGAGAACGTCCTTCTGAAATTCAGGACTTCTGGACGGATGCTTATCCGGAAATAGATACGATTCCGAATAAAATAGCGCAGGTACAGAAAGCCGGATATATCCTGGTGGCGTCTTTTATTATACCGGAAGACTGCTGGACGGATCATTTTTATTCGCCTCAGGTTAAAGTACAGGAAGCTTTCCTGAAGAAGTACAACGGGAATCAAACCGTGGAAGAGTTTATCCGCAATCAGCGGCATGAAGCGCAGTTGTACTCTAAGTACAAAGAGTATTACGGATATGTATTTTATATCGGAAAGAAAATAGGATGAAAAGTTTATTTATCCGCGAACTGCTCTCGGAAGAATATCCCCGGATGGAAGAGATTATGTACGAAGCGATCTACCATCCCGACCAGGCAAATCCTTATCCCAGAGAGGTAATATACCTTCCGCAGGTAAGGGTCTACTGGGATCATTTCGGAAGCGGTAAAGACGACTATTGCCTGGTGGCTGTATTGGATCAGAAGATCGCGGGCGCTGTCTGGATCCGTACTTTTCAAGATACTATTAAAGGCTGTGGTTTTATTGATGAACAGACGCCCGAGATAGCGATCGCTCTCTTCGAACCTTATCGCAATCAAGGCATAGGTACTCAGTTAATGAAACATATGATAGAGTGGATGAAAACAAAGGGCTACCGTCAGGTGTCTTTGAGTATAACGAAAGGCAATCCGGCCATCCGCCTCTACGAACGATTGGGCTTTAAGATCCTGGATGAAAACGAAGAGGATTATATTATGTTGTTGAAACTGATATAACCTGTTTTTATATCTCTTATAGAAAAATGCCTATTTTGGATAACAATATCCGGAATAGGCATTGTATATTTGTAGATATGAGCCGTACAGTAGAAAAAAGATACTGCCAGAGTTGTGGAATGCCTTTGCGCTTTGATGTAGAGGCTTACCTGGGAACGAATACCGACCAGTCGTACAGCGACGAGTATTATTATTATTGCCTCAAAGACGGAGAATATACCGTAGATATACCGATGGAGCAGATGGTCGATATCTGGGTGAAATATACCGACAAGTACAACGGATATTCGGGAACCAACTATACTCCGCAAGAGTTAAGGACCCTACTTAATAAAAGGCTGCCGACATTAAACCGCTGGCGGCAGAAGGAAGAAACCCGGAACATCCATTACGAAACTGTCAGCCGGATTAAAACCTACATCGACCAGAATTTATTTGAAGATCTTGATCCGGAGCAGCTGGCTGTATTGTCTCACCTTTCTTTTTTTCATTTCCGCAGGGTATTCAGGAATATAACGGGAGAAAACATCGGCGCATACATCCAGCGTTTGCGTTTGGAATACGTAGCCCATCTGCTGATTGCTACCCGCCAGTCGTTAGAAGAAATACTGAAACAAACCAATTACCAGACCAGGTTTAGTCTGGCAAAGGCTTTTAAAAAACATTTTGGTATTTCCATGAGCGATTACAGGCATAAATACAGCTTAAGTAAAAATTCTTTTGCAGCAATTCCTTTACAGGATGTACGGATCAAGCGGATCAGTACCCGGAAAGCTCTTTGTTTGCAGGTAGGAGATTCCTTCCGGGATGAAAAAACCTACAAACTTATCTGGCAGAAATTGCTTCATTACAGGAACAATCATCTTCAACAGGATCTGCAAAGCCATTTCGTAAGCATTAGCCGTGACAATCCCTGGGTGACTCCCGACCTCCAATGCCGTTTTTACATCGGATTTATTACAAAAGAGGAAATAAAACCCGAAGGTAATTTTTCCATTGAAGAAATTGCCGGAGGAATGTATGCTGTTTTTACGCATAAAGGAAGCTATTCTTTATTGCCCGACCTCTATCAAGCTATTTATGAGCAATGGCTCCCGCAAAATAAATATTTCCAGAAATATCCGTTAACGTTTGAAATATATCTCAATGTACCCAGCGATACGCAATTGGATGAATTGCTGACAGAGATCTATATCCCTATTGAAAAATTATAAAAACAAATCGATATGTTAGAATTACCCGAAGTAGTTACATTAAGTAAGCAGGCAAATGATACCTTGAACGGCAAAACAATTACCCAGGTTTTTAATGCCACCAAACCTCATAAATTTACTTTTTACAACGGCGATCCGCTAGAATATCCTGAATTGCTGACCGGGAAAAAGTTCCTTTCTGCCAAAGGATACGGTATGTTTGTCGACTTCTTTCTCTCAGACGGTACGATCATTAATATCGGTGACGGAACCATCGTGCGGTATTACAATAAGGAAGAAAAAGTCCCTGCCAATTATCAGCTTTTGCTGACATTCGACGACGATTCTTTCCTCGTATTTACTGTTGCTATGTATGGTTTTATCGGAGTGTATCCCGACGGGGTAATAGAAAATAAATACCACCGGATGAGTACCTCCAGTTTATCTCCACTCGACGATAGATATACATTCCGGGAGTTTGACAAGCTGTTTGCAGAAGCGAAGAAAACATTGACCGCCAAAGCACTGCTGGCCACCGAGCAACGCATTCCGGGGGTAGGAAACGGGGTGGTGCAGGACATCCTTCTCAATGCAAAAATTCATCCGAAGCAAAAAGTCCTGGCGCTTTCCGACGACCGTAAAAAAGACTTGTTCCACTCCCTGAAAGATACGTTGAAAGAAATGACTTTCGAGGGAGGACGGGATACGCAGCCTGACCTGTACGGCAATAACGGCGGATACAAGACTCTCTTATCTGCCAGAACATGGAAAAAGCCGTGCCCGCACTGCGGGGGCGCCCTTATGAAAGAAGCTTATCTGGGTGGCTCTGTTTACTATTGTACCCAATGTCAGAAAATAGACGAACCGAAATAATAACTCATAAAAACAATTCAGATTATGGCTAAAATTACAGAAATTATGCTTCTGCAACAGGTAGAGCAAAAAGCACTTGTGATAGAAAGACAGGCTGCAATGGGCACCTTCAGTGATTACATAGGAGCAGGGTTTATGGAAATAGGGGGTTACCTTGAGGAACTCGGTGAAACGACTACCGATATTCCTTTCGTAGAATATCCGGGATTCGAAGCGATGACGGAAGATAATATCCGCATGGTGATCGGACTTTATACGCAAAAATCTCTCCCGGCAAAAGGAGATATCCAAAGCATAACCATTCCTGCCCGGAAAATAGCTGTCTGCCTGCACAGAGGTACTTACGACGCACTGGCGGAGTTGTATAATGAGATGATGCAATGGATCAAAGAAAAAGGATACGAACCCACCGGAGCATCTATAGAACACTACTATACCGGACCTGAAGTTCCCGAAGCGGAACAGGTCACCCGGGTGGTAATGCCGGTGAAATAAAGATACAAGAATTCTGAAATTTTCGCACGTGTAACTTTTTTAAATCGCAGTCTCATTTGAAAAAATTACACGTGCGAAAATTTTCTTCCTGATTGTTATTTTAATTGGGTTTTCAATTGCTTGATTTCTTCCTGTATGGAGTGGAACATTTTTTGTTGTTCCATAATTGTTTTTTGTTGTTCCGAAAGGCTTTTCTTCTGTTCATCGATCAACTCTTGCTGTTGTATGGTATACAGAGTCAGTTCTTCGATCTTTTGAAGGAGTTTGGCCTGCATATTTGCCAGGTCTATACCGTTTTCCAGAACTTCCGATTCTGAGGGTATATCCGGAAGATGCTTATGTTCCTGAATATGTGTTTTAACATCTGATAAAGAAGGCAATTCGTAATTATCAGAGAATACGAAGTCTGATCAGGCTGTAGCAGAAGTTACGATTCTCCCTCTGACTGTTAAACCATTGGCATCGAAGCAGGCAACCGGACTTCCGTTATGGATATCCGTTCTTTTGGGTATGATATAGATGGGGCCTGCCGTGTTGCTGATGTAAGCATCGTTTGCGCCTTCGAAATAGGAAAGAGTCAATCTGTTTTGTGAAGTGGTGCTTATATTCCCTATGGCTATTTTTGTATAGTTGGATTCCCTTTGGAACATAACCGCAGTATTAGTGCTTATTGAATTTCTAAAAACCAAATGACCGGAATACTCTACATAGGAATTCCCGGTATACTTTAAACGAAAACTAGCATTCAGATCCGTTCCACTACCGAAAATAAGGGATTTATTAGCTTGCATTTGCTGATTGTTGTATACATGAAAATCAGCGTTACTATCGAGTTTCAAAGTTCTTCGTGTTCCTGCCCGGAAATACAGATCCGGAGCAAAGTCAATATTTGCTTCATTTCCTGTATGTTCTAATACAAGTCTTTTGGTTTGGTCTGTTTTTGAACCTACATACAGATTCTTCTTAAAAATATACGTTCCACAAAGAGGTACTTCTTCCAGATCGGGAACTTGTGCTCTAACCAGACTAACGGTACTCAGAATCAGTGCTAAAAATAAAATTGTTTTTTTCATTATTGTAAAGTATTAAAATTTATTATTCATTAAGGTAGTTCTATAATTGAACTATTCACAACCTCATATCTTTTTGAAAAAACCTGAAAAGTTCTGTTATTCATCACATGGCGGTCGATAAACAACCTGTTGCCTTCTTTCTTTAAGATGATTAGGGGGAATCTGTCTTTTTCAATTGAATCCCTTTCGCCAAAAGGGCCGTCTGTTTTTAATATCGGATATGTATGACCATAAATAGTATCATTTATTGTTTTAATTCTCTCTTCTTTTTCTTCAGTCGAGAAAGTATGTACATGAGCATTAATCGCCAGTTTTACATTTAACTGATTGATTTTCTCTCCTCCCATATCTAAATACGGTCGCTCCCAAACAGAACTCCCAAAAAAGGGTATGTGATGGATGAGTATGGTATTTCTTTCTTTTATACTGTCTACAGTCTGCAATAAAGACTCAATGTAGACTCTTTGCTCTTTTTTGATAATTTTTCATATACCTTTCATTGTATGGATATCTTCCGAATTGCCCCGTTCATCATGATCTTCTTTTAATTTAGCCTGGGAACTGTCGTGTCCTATATCCATGAAAAGAAATTGCGTTTGTCCTAACCTTATCATTCCGTAGCCTATACCATCCCGTACGAAATCGATGTATTTTTTCAGCGCCATATTCCTGTAATCATTGTCGGCATCTGTGGTTATATTATCGTATTCATGATTTCCGGCAAGAAAAACCGATGGTATTTCACTGTTGTTTGTAAATTTCACAAACCTTCCCAGCCAATAAGGGATGTATCTTTCGTCCGTAACTTCATCGAAAATATCTCCGTTGTATACGATCAGGTCGTAAGATGCAGGTAAATAAGGTGTCATTTTCTTCAGGAAAGTATCTACTTCCACAGGCCTGACCGTGGAGTGTAAGTCGTTGAAGAGGACTACTGTAAAGTTTTCTTTTCTATTATCTGGAGTGGTGAAAGAATAAATATTGGAATACTCGGATACCGATTCTCCGCAGGCATGTATGGAACGTACTTTGTAATAATACCTGGTTCCGCGGCTTAATCCTGTCAGTCTGAATTTGTGTGTTTGTACGGGAGTGGAGGAAGACATTCTTCTTATATTGTTTCGGAAATTGGGATCCGTAGTATATTCAATTTCTCCGGTGCACGGGAAAGCTGTCACCCACCGGACTACCATACTGTTTTCGGCCGGCATCTGTAAGTAGGGTAGGGTACGTTATGTTCTTTAACATCATTTTACCGGATTTACCCGCTATTTTATTCATTCGGAATAATTTTATCTTATAATTCCTGAGATTATTATTTTTTAAACAACTGAACGATAACGACAAAACAAAGAACAAAACCAGTAAAACAGTTTCGGAAGCCAATGTTAATTTTGTAAAATAATCTGCTTATTTAACTTAACTAAATGTATTTAATTTAAACTTTTTAAAAACAAATCTTATGAAGAAAACGAAAATGTTTGTTTTGTTATTTCTAATAACATGCTCTTTCTGGCACTTACCTGCCCAAACACCTCCTACACTTAGCGAAGACGGCAAGGAAGTCTGGTATTATATCAGCTCGTTAAATGCAGCGGGTAGGGTAATGTACAACCATGAAACTCTTAATACTCTGGCTGTGAACCCTGAACTGAATAACGACGCTCAATTATGGAAACTGGTAGCCGAAGGCTCCGACGGGGGTTTTAAAATTGTTTCTAAAAAAGACGGAGCTTATCTGAATTACGTCGGAACGAGAATAAAATCGACTTCGACAGGCGCTGTGTTTACTTTATTAACAACGACTTATCCCGTATATGGCGCTGCGTATCAATTGTATTACAATAATGGTAGTTCCACGAATGGAACAGGCTATGTAAACCAGCTTACCAACGGCGTTACCAACATCTTTGAATTCCAACGTACAGCCACGAGCGGAGCGGAAGGCAATGCGATCGTGTTCTTAACTGTCGAAGAAATGGAAGATAAATTGAATAGCTATCCTAAAGTAAGTAAGGATGCGGATGAATATTGGTATTATATAGGAGCAAAATCTACTACTTCACCTATGTTTTTAACTTCGGAAGGCATCGGACAAGAAGCTAAATTTGCTGCGGAAGCACAAACCGAAGTAAGTTCTCAATTGTGGAAGTTCGAACAGAAAACGGATTATACAGGAACAATAAGCTATAAATTAATTAATAAAAACGGCGGGGAATTAAATTTTGCATCCGGCAAATTCTCCGTAAGAGCGATTTCATCGGATTCCCGGGTATTTCATGTGCTTCAGAACCTGAAATCTTCGGATGCGAATACCTGGCAGTTCCTTTCCTGGGGAGGTGAAGCTCCTTATACCAATCCGAGAGCTTTGCTGAAAGTGAATGCAGAAGGTGTTATAACTCCCAGCACGGCAACGACAGGAGGACTCTTCTCCAATGAGGCTTCTTTTGCATTGCGTGAATATGTTCCTAATTACGAAATTGGGGTTGATACCGAAACGGAAGATTTCGGAGAAATTCAGGTCGGTAGTTCTTCCGGTAGCAAAGAAGTACAGGTGTCGGTGGAAGGCATTACCCTGAATGATGTAACGTATGCTTTGGAAGGCGATGAAACCCAATTCCAATTAGACAATACTGGATGGGCGCAAGGTAAAATAAGCGTAACCTATGCTCCGACAGAGTTAGGACCTCATAGCGCTACTCTTGTTTTCCGGGCGGAAGGGGCTTCCAATAAGTATGTTGCTTTATCCGGAATTACATCTTTTCCTCTCACCGTAAGTACCGGAGAAGAGGTTTGGTATTATATTAAATCGTTGAATGCCGGAGGAAGAGTGCTTTACAGCCGAGGCACCCTGAATAGCTTGTTCGCTACACCCGAAAGAGATAATGATGCGCAATTGTGGAAAATAGTTAATTACGATCCTTCCACAGGTTTCTTTGAATTGGAAAATAAGGCCGGAGGCAAATTAGATTATGGGCGGACTACCAGTTCCGGCAACCCCACTGCCCGTTTTTCCATAAATGAAGAAGGAAACACTGTTTTTAGACTGAAATCGTATCAAAACGATACATTTACAAGCGATCAGTCTTATCAACTGTATTTTGAGCAAGGAACAAATTCCGGTTATGCCAATCAGTTGACGAATGGAGTCACGAATGTGTTTGAATTGACCAGAAACGCTTCTCCTGATCTGGTTGGAAATGGATTGGAATTCCTCTCAGTAGCAGAGATGGAACAGGAATTAAGCTTGTATCCGACTCTCAGTGCAAACGGAACCGCTTACTGGTATTTAATCAAAGCTGCGGATGCAGAAAATAAAGTGATTTCCGTTGATGCGGATAACAATATTGTAACAACGGATTATGTAAGTCCGTCTATGCCCGAAGACGAATTACTATGGAAATTTGAAAGAAAAGAAGATGCTATTAACCCGGATCTTCTGAATTACATATTGGTAAATAAAAAGACAGGTAAAGAACTGAATTATACCACTTCCGGAAATAAATTCGTACAGAGGGATCCTACAGATCAGGATACGCGGGTGGTAAGCATTCTGCGTAACTTGACAACCAATGAATCCTTGTGGCAAATCATTTCCTGGACAGGAGCTGAAGCTACTTATTCCAACCGTGGATTTTTGAAAGCTGATTCTTCCGGAACTGTATCGGCAGGAACTTCCGCAACGGCAGATTTACGAAACCTGGAAGCTAGTTTTGAGTTTATTGCTTACGGTTCCACTTCCGACATTACAAATTGGGAGGGAGCTCTGAATGACGAATGGAACAATGCCGGTAATTGGTCCAATGGAGTTCCTGAAATAAGAATGGATGTCGTAATTCAATCAGCAGGAAATATTCCTACAGTACCGGAAGGAACCAAAGTTAACAATCTTACTTTGGAAAGTGGTGCTGGATTAAATCTTCAGGGAGAATTAACGGTGATCAGGAAAGTGCAAATAGAAAAAACAGTGGATCAATATATCTGGTATCCTATCGGATTCCCATTCGAAAATACCGGAGCTTATTATTTCGGAACGGAAGACGGTTACGATGAATACCCTTTGTTAAACCCATACGCGGAAGCTACTGGGGGAGACTATTGGTTGAAATCCTACGACGGCTCTCTCTTTACATATACTTCTTCTTTTGAAGCGGGGAAAGGTTATATTGCCCAATATCCGGCTTATTTCAACGGAAAGAAAATTACGTATGTTTCCAAATCCGCGCCAACACTCTCTAACGGAGCAGTAGTGCCGGAAGCGGAAAATTATAAACTAGTGGCCAATCCTACCTGGGCTTCCTTAAGCCTGACTTCGAGAGGTGGTACGTTCTATTATATATTTGACACAGACAAATTTATTCTGCTGGAAGAAGGCCAATCCGCTACGGTTCAACCTTTCGAATCGTTTATCCTTATCTCTACCACAACACCGAACCTGCTGAAATCTTCAATCAGTGGGGAAGAAGGCTTTACCGATCTGGAGCCGGTTGCTGATCCTATGGGCGAAATTGTAGAGAAACGTTACTACAACCTACAGGGTATACGTATTGGCAGACCATTGGAAAAAGAAGTTTATATAGAGAAAACAATCTATGAATCAGGCCGGGAGATAACTACCAAAATTGTAAACACTAAAAAATAAACAGATATGAAAATGAATAAAATATATACGATCCTTATAGGTGCATTACTGGCTTGTCCGGTATTTGCTTCCGACGCTCCCAATATGAAAATGCAATCCAGAATGCAGCAAACGACTCAGCAGTGGACACAGTCTGCACCTACCGCCGGAAGAGGGAATGCTATCAATCAGGATGACTTAAACAACATGCAGCAAGACCCGTCGGTTCCTGTCGGAGATGCTGCATGGACTCTTATTCTCGGCTTGGGTCTGACGTACGGTGCATATACTTTCTTAAGGAAAAGGAAAGAAACTTACAAGTGATTATTCAACGTTATTTTAAATGATCTGAAAGGGGCCATCCGCGACGGACAGCCCCTTTCTTAATAGATTAACGCAGCGAATGAAGTAGATATACTTCCCTGGTTGTTATTTTAATTGATCTTTTAATTGACTGATCTCCTGATGTATGGAGTCAAACATTTTCTGCTGTTCCAAGATAATATTCTTTTGTTCAGAGATGGTTTCCTGATGATTGTCGATTATTTCCTGCTGCTGTATAGTATACAAAGTCAGCTCTTCGATTTTCTGAAGCAGTTTAGCCTGCATATCAGCTACGTCTATACCGTTTTCCAACACTTCTTTTTCGCTGGGAATACCCGGAAGATGTTTATGCTCTTTGATATGCGATTTTACTTCACCGATAGAAGGAAGATCGTAATTGTCGGAGAAAACAAAGTCTGACCATACGTCTACTTTAGTCTCCAGTTTTGAAGCTTTAACAGTTCCGCTTACAGTAAGGTTTCTTTTGGTTTCAATCTCTTCTTTCCATCCGATATAAAAATTCCCATCTTCGCCTATACGACCCACGTAGTTGCTCACTGCACCGCTGTAGATATAGAGATTGCCTCCGTATTGGAGGTATGAATCACCCGTGGGAGTTCCTTCTACAAAACGCAAGCTTAACTGTTTCTTTTTATCCGTTTCATGTCCAAATATAAGAGATCTGCTGTTAGGTATATATTGATGTCCTGCTACCCTTAAATTGTTGTTTACTTTAGCATCTCCGTTCATATGAAGCTTATATGTGGGAGCGGAGGTTCCTATCCCCACGTTTCCGTTGGCGCTCAGGATTGTCATTTTCGTACTTCCTGCTGTCTGCAAATTCAGGTTTCCGCTGTTGCTGCCGATATTTCCTCCTGTAACCCTTACAGGTTTATTGAAATAGAAATAAGGACGGTCTGTACTAAAATTGAAATAACCAGCAACGGCGTTCATCTCTGCATACCCTGTACTATTCTGTGATCTTAATTTGGTTCCTTTTACAGTACCGTTCACATCCAATTTCTCTGTCGGATCGATTCCGACCCCAACATTTCCATTTTCTTTCAAAGTCATTACATAGGTAAAGCCATCCCCACTTGCTTTCCCCGCCCGGATAGCTAACTTCGGGAAATAATCAAATACACCTCCGTGAGTAGGATCGACTGAGAATTTTATTCTGCTTCCTGTATATTCGTCGGTAGAACCCAAACGTATTGCTTTATATACAGGAAGGTATATGTCTTCATTGAATTGATATTTCCCGCACAATTCAATATATGGGGATGGAGTTTGAGCGTGAATAACATTTGTTATCACAAATAAAATAAATACGAAGGAAATTGTCTTTTTCATAACAAAATTATTTATTAAG
>JAJBTS010000255.1 GCA_020860885.1 Bacteroidales bacterium | reverse complement strand
ATATATACCTATCCTAACCATTGTTTCTATTTTCCTTTTTACCGGAAATATCTTTGCTATTCCTGCTTATCCGAACCTGATCAAAAAGCAACAACCGAACGGAGAAGAAATAACCCTCAGGATGAAAGGGGATGAACGAATGAAATGGATGGAATCGGAAGACGGATATTCTTTGTTATACGATCAGGAACGTTATATTGTATATGCTGTAAAAAATAATACCGGTGATATGGTGCCATCCGATAGAATTGCAGAAGATATTACCCTAAGAAACGATGAAACAAATAAATTCTTACAGGAAATTCCTAAAAAATTACAATACAGTACACGGCAGCAAGAAGTATTCCGGCAACTGGATAAGGTAAAAGAAAAGACACAGTTAAGAGCGGATCAAAACCTTAAAAACACAATCGGAAGTGCCAGAGCTATTTGTGCACTGGTTGAATTTCAGGACAAACCGTTCAACTTTACCCGAGACGATTTCGATATGCTCATGAATCAGATCGGATACAGTAAAGGAGCACAACAGGGAAGTGTAAGAGATTATTATTTTGAGACTTCGTACGGACAACTCGATCTGTCTGTTACAGTAGTAGGCCCGTACACGGCTAAAAACAATTACAGTTACTACGGTGAAAACGGCAGAAATGAATACGACAGGAGACCGGGAGAGCTAGCCAAAGAAGCGGCCGATTTTGCTTTCAATGATGCAGAGGTAGATCCTGCCGATTATGACAACGATAACGATGGATTTATCGATACTTTTCATTTTATTTTTGCAGGATATGGAGAAGAAGCCGGAGCTGACAGCAATTGTATATGGTCGCATAAGTCTTATTTTATTACTCCGCTACATTACAGCAATAAAAAATTGCAGGATTATTCCTGTTCTCCCGAATTAAGAGGAAACTACGGAAGAAATATAACTTATATCGGTGTCATCTGCCATGAGCTCTGCCATGTTTTTGGCGCACCCGATTTTTACGATGCAGATGGAGAATTTAGTGGCGGTGAATTTATCGGTACGGGTGATTGGGATTTAATGGCTTCCGGAAGCTGGAACAACGAAGGGAGTAAACCGGCCCATATCAATATGTACCAGAAAATAAAATTCGGTTGGGTAAATCCTCAGATACTCTCCTCTCCTGCTTATATAAAAGACATGACCAACTCAGCAGAGAATCCTGTGGCTTATATCGTCCCATCGCATATTAAGGACGAGTATTATGTTTTGGAAAACAAACAAAAAAAAGGATTTGATTCTCATATTCCGGGAACAGGCTTATTGATCTATCACGTAAGCATTACAGACAGGGACATTTATGAGAATACAGTCAATAACGGACACCCTCAGAAAGTATATCCGGTAGCGGCTCATTCCAGATACAGCAATCCTTCTTCTATTCCTTCCTCTTACGGGACCATCAATTCTTCTTTCACTCCTTTTCCATCTTACAGTCTCTATAAGAACACTGAATTTTCTGATACATCCACTCCTGCTTCTATTTTGTGGAACGGAGAGAAATTAGGAAAACCGATTTTTAATATTGAGCAGCAGGACGGACTCATTTCTTTCGCTTTCTATAAAATTATCTACGACCTGCAACTGACAGCGTCTTTGACGGATAATAAAGTAGTTCTCAACTGGAAAGCGCCGGAAACCGAAGAAAAAATAGAAGGATACAATATTTACAGGGATGATAAATTAATACAGTCTACCACAAATACAATGTATCGTGAAAGCCTTACTTCCAGCGGAATATACAAATACGGCGTCGCAGTTAAATTTGCTACGGATGAATCTGCAGTCCAGGAAATAAATGTGAATTATGGGTTAACAGGATTAAATGAAGTAAAAAACAATCCTGTGCATATTTACCCCAACGCTCTGAAACAGGGAAATTATCTGAATGTGGATCTTGGGGATAAAGTTTCAGCAGAACTTTTTATTCATTCCATTTCCGGTCAGACAGTTTTACAAAAACAGATCAACACACAACACAGCCAACATATAATTAATTTACTATCGGGTATTTACATTGTAACAGTCAGACAAGGTCAGAACATACTGACACAAAAACTGTTAGTTAAATAACCGGTCTTAATTATTTTATCATGAGAATTAGCTTTAATATAAACTTCCACACTATGTGGGGACAGACATTATTTATTATTGGTTCAATTCCGGAACTGGGACAATGGAATACTCTTCAAGCAAAGGAGATGCTATACACTGAAGACGGGAACTGGAATTTTGAACTGGAATTACCGGATGAAGCCGTTCATTTCGAATACCGGTATTTCATGAAATCAAACAACCAGATAATATTTGAAGAATGGGATAAAAATCATCATCTGAGTATTACCAATACACAAACATCTTATTATTTACTGGATTATTGGCAAAACAGACCTTCCAATCTGGCGTTCTATTCATCTGCTTTTACACAAAGTTGGTTTGCACATCCCTGCGACCGGTTTGAAAGGGTAGTAAAATCAAAACGGAAAATCGTTCTGAAGGTGTTAGCTCCTTCTATCCGAAAAAATGAGAGTATAGCCTTATTAGGTAATCAGGATGAAATGGGAAACTGGGATTTTGACAAACCTTTAATTCTCGCCTGTGACAAATTCCCGGAATGGTATGTCGAATTTAATGCGGAAAACCTACATTATCCTATTGAGTACAAATTTTGTATCATCAACAACGATGATAAATCGTTCGTACGTTGGGAAAAAGGTGAAAACAGGGATCTGAATATTCCTTATCTGAAAGAAAATGTAACGGGTATTGTTTCCGGATTGCAGTTCAAAGACGAGGATCCGGAGTGGAAATGCGCCGGATTGAGCATTCCTGTCTTTTCCCTGCGAAGCAACACCAGTTTTGGTATCGGCGATTTCAATGACCTTCGTAAAATGGTCGACTGGGTTCAGCTTACCGGCCAGAGAATCATACAGATATTGCCCATTAACGACACGACAATGACACATACCCGTATGGATTCTTATCCATACAACAGTATATCTATTTATGCCCTTCATCCGCTTTATATCAATATGGACGAAATGGGCACGCTAAAGAATCCGGAAAGGGATGCTTTTTACAGAGAAAAACAAAAAGAACTCAATCAACTTTCCCTGATCAATTACGATGAGGTGGATTACTGGAAATGGAATTTCTTTCGTGAGATATACCTTCAGGAAGGAGATAATGTTTTAACGTCTCAGGAATTCGTACTTTTTTATGAAGAAAATAAAGAATGGCTGGTGCCTTACGCAGCTTATTCTTATCTGAGAGATAAATACAACACTCCGCTTTTCTACCAATGGGAAGAACATTCGCGGTACAACCAGGCAAGCATAGAAAAGCTTTCTGATAAGAACTCACCTGTTTACAAAGAAATTGCTTTGTATTACTATCTCCAATTCCATGCACACCATCAATTAAAAAAAGTGCGCAATTACGCATATACTCACGGGGTAGTATTAAAAGGAGATATTCCGATCGGTATCAGCCGGGTAAGTATTGAAGCCTGGGCGGAACCCCAATATTTCAATATGCACTTCCAGGCGGGAGCTCCTCCTGATGATTTCTCTGTCTCCGGACAAAACTGGGGATTCCCTACCTACAACTGGAAGATAATGGAAGCGGATGATTATCATTGGTGGAAAAAAAGATTCTCCAAAATGGCGGATTTTTTTGATGCATACCGCATCGATCATATTCTGGGATTTTTCCGTATCTGGCAGATACCGGCTCACTCGATAGAAGGACTATTGGGCTATTTTAATCCGGCCATGCCGCTTTCGGTACAAGAAATTGAAAACGGCGGACTCATTTTCAGGAAAGAAAAATTTACCCAGGCCAATATTCACGAAAAATATCTGGAAAGCCTTTTCGGTGAGTTTACCTCAGAAGTAAAACAGGTTTTTCTTAACCGGATCAATGCTGAATATTTCTCGTTAAAAAGCCGGTTTGAAACACAAAGAAAAATTGCGGATTATTTTGCAGACAGGGAAGATGAAAAAGCTCAAATTATCAAACATGGCTTGATGGCTATCTGCAACGAAGTGTTGTTTATTGAAGACGATGAACAAAAAGATCATTTCCATCCCCGGATTGCAGCTACCTCTTCGTTCCAATATCAGGAATTACCTAATTCAGATAAATATACTTTTGATTATATATACTGGAATTATTTTTATCAAAGGCACAACGAATTCTGGAAAAAAGAGGCTTTGAAACACTTAGTACCTATCATAAATTCAACCAATATGCTGGTGTGTGGTGAAGATCTGGGAATGATCCCTCATTCTGTTCCGGAAGTGATGGAAAAACTCCAGATACTGAGTCTGGAGATAGAGCGCATGCCTAAAACACCGGAAAAAGAATTTACGGATTTGAAATACATTCCTTACCTTTCGGTATGTACGACTTCTACACACGATATGAGTACGGTGAGAGGATGGTGGTTGGAGAATAAAGAAAAAACTCAGAGATATTTCAATGAAGTGTTAAACAAAATGGGAGAAGCTCCTGCCGAAGCTACTCCTGAAATATGTGAAGAGATTATCAGAAACCATTTGGAGGCTCACTCTATGCTAACAATCATCCCGTTTCAGGATTGGCTGGCAATAGACGGAGAGATTCGGAATCCGGATATACAGGTAGAGAGGATTAATATTCCATCTAATTCCCGGCATTATTGGAGATATCGCATGCATATTAATATAGAAGATCTCTTAACTGCGGACAACCTGAATCAGAAAATCCGAAGTTTAATTATTGAAACCAACCGGGGAGAAAATAATTAATAAATTTAATCTTTAACATAAATAATCAGAAAAGAGGATGTCCAAAAAGTAAATAATCTCATCGTTTGGCCCCTAACCCCTAAAGGGGCTATTGATATTTAACGGTTTTAGAAGTCCCCTTTAGGGGATTTAGGGGTAGAAGTTTCTTTTTGGATACCCTCTTTCTTATTTCTATACATAAATCTCTTTAAAACTAATAAAAACCTGGAATCCATCCTTAAAGACAAGGAATTTTGATTTTATCTATCCTAAGAAAAAAGATAAGGAACAATTTATTAATTAAAACATCATTCCATTTTACAGGTACCATTGAATACGGCACCGGGTTCTATCTCTAAGCTTCCTGCAGTTACTTCTCCGGTAAAAGAGCCTGAAGATCTCATACTAAAGGTCTCACGAATATGCAATTTACCATTAACAGCCCCTAAAAGATCCATATTGGCACAATGAACATTGCCTAGTATTTCAGCATGAGGACCAATTACAACTCTTCCTACACATTCAATGGTACCTTCTATTTTTCCATCAATACGTAAATCTTCTTCTGCTTTTATGTCGCCTTTTACTAAAGTACCTTGAGCCAAAGTATTATGAGAGGCTCCGGAAGAGATAGAATCTTTTAATTTCATGTGGTCAGTAAATTTTTAGTAAACAAAAATACAATATGTTTGTCAAGTTTCAAAACCGAAAGAAGAAAAACTGTTGTTCCTTATGTTTTGAAAATGTATTTTTGTAGAAAACATCAAATTATGCAATATATTGAATTAAAGCAAATTTCGTTCCATGGATATCACGGAGTTATGGAACAGGAAAAAAAAGTAGGAAACACATATACAATAGACCTATCTATTTATTTTGATTTCAGCAATGCTGCAATATCCGACAAACTGGAAGATACCATTAATTATGCTTCTGTTTATGAAGTTATAAAACAGGAAATGTCTGTTCCTTCTAATTTAATCGAGCACCTGGCGGCACGAATAGTAGACCGGATTAAAATAACATTTCCTCACATTCAGAATATTAAAATCCGGCTGGCAAAAAAAAATCCGCCTTTTGGAGGAGATATAAAAGAAGTAGCTGTAGTTCTATCGGACTTATAAGAAACACCTGTTGAGATAATTATTTCTTTCCAACAACTATTCTTTTTCTATTTAAAATTATTTACCCCTGAATCCGGAAGAATTCAGGGGTAAATATATGGTAAGAATTAAAAATTACATTTTCTCTATAGCTTCGATTGTTTGCTTCACGTCTTCATTATTGGGTTGCATTTCCAATATTTTCCTGAAATACTCCAAGGCTTTAGGATAATCCTTCTGTACATAATAGTAAGAGGCGAAATAACGATATACATCCAATATTTCTTTATTTCTTTTACCATCTTCATTACCAGCCAACATTATTTCAAGAGCTTTGTCGTAATAAGGAATAGCAGCTCCTGCTACAGCAGTCTCATCCGACTGAGCAATTACATCTAAAAATGCGTTCAGATATCCTTTGAAAAGATAACCTAAGTACGATTCGGGACGAAGTTCAATTACTTTATCAAATGCTTTATTTCCTTGCTCCAGATAAACCTGAAATTCAGCATCATCCTGTTGCTGTTGTTCCGGAGTCCTGGGTGTTCCTGTATATTCAGGAGTAAAAAATCTAGAAGCCGCATTATAATTAGCCACTCCATAATAATGATAATCCAAGATAGTTGCATTAGGCTCTATTTCAAAATACTTTTCATATTGCTTTATAGCTTCAGGATAGTTTTTCATACTTTCATAAGCCGTAGCCATTTCTTTGAAAATCTCCGATTTAGATGAATCTAAATTTGCTGCTTTTTGGAATGCGGCCAACGCATCTTCCTGTCTTTTAACTTTTAAGAGCAGACGACCGTAAGTGATATAATCCAGATAAATATGTTGATCTACAGGAGCCTTGCTTAAGAATTCTTCCATCTGTTGTACTCCCTGTTCATAATCTTCAAGTTTGAAACTATTATAAGCGCGCAAACGATGCATTACTACATTGTCCGGGTCCTGAGAAAGCACATAATTTATTTCCTGTAAAGATTTTTCGTATTGATCTGTAAAATACAGCAACTGAGCATATCTCTCATGCTGAACAAGAGGCAAACCGGGAATATTAATAATCTTCTCGTAAGCTCTTAATGCCTGCAGGTAAGTTCCCTGATTACGATTGATATCTCCAATCAACGCATAAGCCGGTATGTATTCGGGATCTACCTGAATCAGTTTATCTAAGAAATCCAAAGCATATTTCGGATTTACATATTCATACAATTTTCCTAATCTTAAATAAGCCAGTTTTTCATTCGGATCCGCCGCAATTGCGTCCTGATATCGACCTGCCGCATCGCCTAATTTGTCCTGCTTTTTAAATATATCTCCTTCTACCAGGAAAGTTCCGGCATATTTCTTATCTATTTTTTTTGCTTTTTTTAGAGCTTCATTGACTTCAGGCATCTTATCAGCATTGAAATAAGCTTCTGCAATGGCTACCTGCACCGAAGGATCTTTTTTAGCTATATCTCCCGCTCTTTTAAATAAAGTTTCTGCACCTTTGGCATCTCCTTTAGACAAAGCAATAGTTCCTTCCCCTACATAGCCTAATGGATAATTGTCATCGGCACTTATTGCTCTGGAAAAATAATGAGCAGCAGAATCCGAATTTTGTTTGTAATAGATTTGTCCAAGGTAATAATAATTTTCAGCCTGTTCTTCGGGAGACAAATTCTTTTGCTCCAATAAAGAATACTTTGCTGCATCATAAAATTCCGCTCTGTAAAGATCAATTCCTCTCTCATTCCCGGCAAATAAAGCTGCAGGAACAAACAGAACAACTGCTATAAGCAAACCTAAAATTTGTTTTCTATTCATTTTCATTAGATTATTTTATATTGTTTTAATTTGGATATTCATCGTTAATAATAACCCTCATTACATAAGGATCTGTTACCGGCATTAAACCGGTTTTTAATATTACTTTTTGCCCTACTTCATTGGCTAAAAAGATACTAAATCCTGCAGATAATCCACTGCGTGGATCGGACAGCAAACCATATACGGGACGCCACAAAGGATAATTTTCCTGGGCTATATCTCCGGCATAAGGTAAATAACTATTCTCCAGCCTTGGATTTTCGTCTCTGCTTATACGCATCATCCGGATCTGATCTATGTATTCCAGACCCGATGAATTTACATTACTAAAGATATTCACTCCGACAATACCAATACTATTAGGCATTTCGGCTACCCGCTGAATAACTTCTGCATTATTTGCAAGAGCATACAAATTAGAAGAACGGGATTCTCCCCTTAATAAAGAATCGGCAACATATCTTAATACACCTGATTCCGTATTATTAAAAATAGTCCGGATGGTACCATACCTGGATTCGGGATAAATCTGAGACCATTCCGTAATTTCTCCTGTTAAAATCTTTCTTAAAGAAGGCAGTCCTATTATAGAATCAGGATTTGCCCGGTTCATGATTACTGCAACACCATCAAAAGCCACTAAATGTTTGGTTACCTGCATACCTTTTTCCGTCAGTTTAACTTTTTCCTGAGGATACATATCCCTGGTAACTAAAGCAAAACGGACCGAATCTTCTGATAAGAGGCGAATAGCCTCCTTTTCCGTCGTATAAACAGGACTTATAAAAGCTGCCGGATTATATGCCACAAAAGATTGGACTGCAGCTTCCATCAAAGGTTTAAAATCTTCATCACAGGCAACTTTAATATAACCGGTGGTGAGTGTATCTGTCCAGGTATCTTTAGGAGCTTCCTTTTTACAGGAAAAAAAACAAACAACTCCTACAAACAATAATATACTGAGTGATGCGAATCTTTTCATAAATACTTTTATAAAATAATACCGGTTACCCTTTCTTCCGAATAACCGGTATTATACGTTTATTTAATTATTTTTTTGTACTATTTTTTTAATAGCTCTAAAAATTCTAAATATACCGTAAAGACCCAATACTATTCCCAAAGCAATTCTTAGTCCTCCCTGGATAATATTATCAAATAATGAAGAGAAGAGGAATAAGAAACCAAACAACAGGTATAAGACAGCCATTACACATTCGAAAATGAACCACCCTAACTTCTGTCCGTCCGGTTGCCGGAAATTATCTTGTCTCATCTGCTTAATTTGCAAGTCTAAACCGAACCGGTAAACTGTAATATACAGGAACTTTCACCCCATTTTGTTCACCCGGTCTCCATTTAGGCATACTGCTAACTACACGAACAGCTTCCTTATCCAAATTAGGATTCAAAGGTCTGATAACTTCAACGTTGGATACGGATCCGTCAGGATTTACCACGAATCGAAGAACCACTGTTCCCTGAATTCCCTGTTCAGCAGCGATAGGCGGATACTTGATGTTTTTTGTTAAATATTCCATCAAATCCTGATCCCCACTACCAAAGCGAGGCATCTGTTCCACATGAGAGAAAGGTTCAACTACTTCAGCCTGTACGATTACTTTATTATCTTCCAGGTCAGCAATATCAATACCTCCTTCAGAAACACCGGCAACAGTAGCCACTGAGATGGCTGCATTCGAATCGGTTAATTCCTGTTGAGTTGCCATGAGGTCCTCATCTCCCACTTCTTCATCCTTGGCAATTACCGGAGGAGTAAACTGGATCGTTTGTTTCAATACTGGAGGAGGTGGTACATTCGCAATTTCCCGGATAATATTTTCTTCAGGAACTTCACTTTCTATATTCGATAATTCGACCTCTGTAACCACATAATTATCTCTGCCTTCGTCTTCCAGTTTTTCAGGGATAAGGCTACTTATCCAACCCGGAACATAAATTGCAGCTAAACCTACCAGAAATACAATTACAAGAGCCTTGAGGTGACGATTAGAAGATTCATCACGTAAAACATAAGCACCATAAGACTTATTCTTACCTTCGAATATTAAATCCATCCATTTCTGGGAATTCAAATCTATATCTTTTGCCATAATCTTTGTTTTTAATAATTAATTATGCACCTGCAAGTTCAGCACGTTCCTGCTCTGAAAGATATTCCAGGTTTTTGGTTCTTTCATAGAGCAAACGACGATCTCCATCAGCAATATCCAATATTGCATAAGCAGCAATATTAGCAATTGTCATTTCATCCAAGATATCCACCATATTTCTATAAGTAGATAAGTCCGTAGGCTTGATCAGAATGGTAGGAGCTACTTTATCTTCCTTTAGCACCCTATCCTGAACAGCTCTCATTTTTTCAGTAAATTCCGCTTCAGTGATTTCAAGATTATCTCTTTGAACCGCTAATTGCCTTATCTCTTCGTAAGCCACCCTATTCTTTCCGATCAGGAAGTCTCTGATTCCACCAATTCCATAAGTCGTTGGTTTAAGAAATTCAGGGTCTGTATAAGAAGAGCCATCGTCAGCGGGCATACCTTCGTAATAATATATTTCATCGTCTGCACCCAATAAAATTGTGATTGCAGTTGATTCTCTTACTTTATTTTCTTGTCCTTCTTCAACCTTATCCTTAGAAGGCATATTGATTGGTAATGTGGAAGGAGTAAGCAAAGTGGTACATAACATAAAGAATGTAATCAACAACATGTTCATATCCACCATCGGAGTAAAGTCTACACGTAGTATTTGTTTCTTCTGTTTATTTTTTCCGCCTTCGCCATGGTCATTCGATTGTACTTCAGCCATTTTGTTTTAAGTTTAATTGTTAAAAATAATTTAATCAGAAGAATTCTTTAAGCTAGTGATCAAGAGATAACGGTTTTCACGCAAATCTCTTAAATCTTCCATTACTTTCTTTACCATAGGATAATTTGTTTGTTGGTCTGCCTTTATAGCGATCTGCAAATCTTTGTTTTGCGCTTTCGCATGGCTGATCCAACGTTTGAACTCATTATCCCGGGCTATTACTCCTATATTATCACTTACTTCCGTATCTCCTGCAGGAATCCCTACCCTGGGACTTTCAAGATTTTTCAGATAGTCATCCTGCTTATCTGAGGGTAAATCCAAAAAAGACCCCATAGAGAGAATCGGAACACCAAACATTACTTGTCTCTGAAACGTAGCCACCTGTGCGGGCGTAAAGCTCAGACCATAATCTTCACCTACTGCTCTTAATGTTGCTGCCATATCATTTTGATTATCCAAGCTCATAAAAAGCTTCCCGTTACTATCAACTAAAATAGTTAACAAATTCGTTTCCGGAATTTTTTTATCGGAAACCGAACTGGGTGTTGTAACTGTTACAGGCTCATTCTGGATAAACGTAGAAGTTAACATAAAGAAAGTAAGTAAAAGAACGGTAACGTCACTCATCGCCGTCATGTCGATCCAAGTGCTCTGCTTTTTTACTTTTACTTTTGCCATAATTTATATAACTTCTAAGAATTAAGAGTTGTGAGTTTCTGCGTATGTTTGAGTAAGAGCAAATCCCATTTCGTCGATCGCATAAGTCATGTTATCGATCTTTCCTGTAAAGTAAGCATACATGATGATAGCTGCGGCACCGGTTGCGATACCAAGAGCTGTATTTACAAGTGCTTCTGAAATACCGGCAGAAAGAGCGATCGCGTCTGTTGCTCCTTCAGAAGCTAACGCACCGAAAGAACGGATCATACCTAATACAGTTCCTAACAGACCGAATAATGTACCCAAAGTAGAGATAGTAGCAATGATAGGAAGATTTTGTTGCATAGTGGGTAATTCCAATGCAGTAGCTTCTTCAATCTCATCTTTAATCTCCTGAACTTTAGCTTCTTTAGTCATATTCGTAGCTACCTCCATTTCCTGGTATTTTTTCAATCCGGCATCTACAATGGCAGCTACAGATCCTTTTTGTTTTGCACAAAGAGCCTCAGCTGCAGCAATGTTTCCTTTTTTCAATTCTGATTTAACATCATAAACGAAGTTAATCAAATTGCCTTTACCTTTTGCTTTTGTAAGAGCAAAAAAACGTTCAACACTTAAAGCTATAACTGTCAATAAAAGAGTGATAACGATCGCCACATTGTAGCCTCCTTTATGAATGGTACCTAGCATGTTACCTGGTTTTGGATGGTTGTTCGGATCATTATTCATGAAATTCTCAGGATTACCCAAGATAAACGCATAGAACAATATCGCTAAAATAGCACAACATACAATAACTAAACCAGCTGAAACACCGCGAGATTTTTTACCCTCTCTCTTTTTCTTTTCTACTGTTTGCTTTTTTGTTTCCATAAAAATTCGTGTTCTTTTAAAGTTAGATAATTTTTAAAT
>JAJBTS010000183.1 GCA_020860885.1 Bacteroidales bacterium | reverse complement strand
ATCTTAAATGTACTTTTCATAAACTCATTTTTTTTGTTACAAAATTAGATGAAACTATCTGTTAATGAGTTTTATGCGTGATTCCAAATCAGGACAGAATTCTGCTAATTTTGGATAAATCGTACCCCCGTGCGAATTTATACTATACCCCCTGTGTCCCTTTGCAAAAGGGGTATGAATTAGGAAACATTAAAAGTCTTTTTCTGGCACTTTTTTGGCTTTTAAGCCGGACAGGTATAAAAGAAAAAAGTCCCTCATATTCACTGAATATGAAGGACTTGTCTTAATATTGTCACCTAAAGTCTTAGGTTTCAAGCGGTATGGACGGGACTCGAACCCGCGACCCCCTGCGTGACAGGCAGGTATTCTAACCAACTGAACTACCACACCATTTTTTATTTTGCTGCATTTTCTCTCAAATGCACTGCAAAGGTAATGGATATTTTTAATTCTGCAAAGAAATGTACCCAAAAAATGCGACATTTTTTTGAAAAAGATTAATGTGTATTGATAACTAATGAGTTATAAAGTGAGATTTATTTTGTACTTTTCAGTTCAATGGTCGATTTTAATAGATTTTCTGAAGTTGCCTCAAGAGTAATTTTTCCCGTTTCTCCTTTTTTCGACCGGAGTATTACCAGGCCTAATCCGTTGAAAGCTTTTATATGCTTGTTTTGGAAGGATTCGTGGCTGGTCGGATCGCCATTGTCGGTGGCTATGATCTCAGCAGGACCATCGACTTGGAAGTATACCAAATTATTAGCTCGTGGAACGGTGAGTCCGTCAGGATCCTGAATTTTTGCGGTGATATGGATCAGATCGTAACCATCTGCTTTCATTTCTTTCCGGTCTACTTCCAAATAGATTTTTGAGGGCTTTTGTGTTGTTACGACTCTGTCTTCTGCCCATTTTTTACCGTTTTTATAAGCTATTACTTTTACTTCTCCCGGTTCATATATGACATCGTCCCATCTTAAGCGGTATTCGTATTTTCCTTTCGTCTTCTTTCCTAGCGATTTTCCGTTGAGGAAAAGTTCTGCAGAATCACCGGAAGTATAAATATGTATAGGAGTAATCAAGCCTATACGTTCCGGCCAGTTCCAGTGGGGTAGGATATGAGCCATAGGAAGTTCAGGACGCCAACGAGCCTGATAGATGTAAAAACGATCTTTTTTAAAGCCAGCCAGATCGACAATTCCAAAATATGAGCTGCGAGATGGTACTTTTATTTTTCCCATCTCTTCCAATGCTTTTTGTGCTTCGGCTCGTTCTTTCGGATCATGATAGTTGGTAAGAACAGTCATATCGCGTGTGAATGGAGTAGGTTCACCCAGATAATCAAAACCAGTCCAGACAAATTCTCCGGCACTTGCAGGGGCTTCATCCTGTCCTCTGAATTCGGTATCGGGAGGACAGGCCCAACTGGGAGCATATAAATCATAAGAGCTCATTTGGAATCCTATTTTCCCTCCGCTTTTGTCATTATCTACAGGGAATAAATATTCTCCACGTGTACTGATACAAGAAGCTGTTTCGCTTCCGTAAAATGGAATATTTGACTTTTCCTGATGGAATTTCACATAAAGATGGGGTTTGTAATTAAAACCAAAAATATCGGTTGTTTTCTCAAATCCATTAAAACCAGCATTGGGATTATCACATCCTATAGTAGAAGGTCGGGTAGGATCTTCCTGATGAATGATGTGGGTCAGCCGTTGAGATATTTCAATTCCTCTCTGGTTGCCTTGTTCTCCCACTTCATTGCCGGTACTCCAGGCAATTACAGAGGGATGATTTCTGTCTCTGTGAATCAATGCACGTAAGTCCTGTTCATGCCAATCTTCGAATAGGAGCGCATAGCCGTTTCTCTTTTTAGGAACGCTCCAGGTATCTACGAATTCATCTATGACAAGGAAACCCATTTTGTCGCATAAGTCTAACATTTCAGGAGCAGGTGGATTGTGGGCTGTCCGGATGGCATTTACACCCATTTCTTTCAGGATTTCCAATTGTCTTTCCTGTGCCCGGTAATTAAAAGCTGCTCCCAAAGCACCGAGGTCATGGTGCATACACACTCCCTGCAGGACAACTCTTTGTCCATTCAGTAAAAAGCCGTTGTTCGCTGTAAATTCTATAGTCCGTATTCCGAAAGGAGTAAAGTAGGAGTCAATGATTTTTCCCGATTCACTAATAGTTGTTTTTGCTACGTAGAGATGAGGGGTTTCTATATTCCATAATTTTGCTTTAGGTAATAAGATAGATTGACGGACTGTATTTTGTGAGTTGTTTAAGTGAGTCGTGATCTGATTCGAAACCAATACTTTCTTTTTAATTTTTCCATTTTTATCCTGCTCGAATATTTCTGTTTTGATTTCAACCGGACTCTTTTTGTTTGTTTTATTAATAATGTTTGTAGTTAACTCGATAGCAGCAGAGTGATTTTCTTTAGTTTGCGTAGTGATAAAACTACCCCACTGAGCAACATGAATAGGGTGTGTTTTAATCAACCATATATTTCTGTAAATTCCTCCTCCGGGATACCAGCGCGATGATTCTTGAGGATTATCCAGGCGGATTGCAATAACATTCTTTTTACCGGGTTGAATATAAGGAGTTAAATCTACCTCATAAGATGCATAACCGTAAGGCCATCCACCCACAAATTGTCCGTTGCACCACACAGTGGAGAAAGACATAGCTCCGTCTATTTGAAGATAAAATTGCTGATTCGGATCGGATGGATCGACTTCAAAATGTTTTCTGTACCATGCCACACCAAACCAGGGTAATTTAGCTGTTTCTCCCGGATATTCCTGAACAAAAGGACCTTCAATGCCCCAATCGTGGGGAAGATTTATTTTTCTCCAGGACTGGTCATCGTATTCCGGATCGGCGAAAATACCTCCCGATAAGTTTGTGGCAGGTCTTACCGGCTTATTGTTATTTTTATAGAAAGTATTTCCGGTAGGAAGGATCCATTCTTTGAACGATTCATAATTCAAAGTAGGATTTATCTCCGTTGAATCCGGTTGATAGAATAACCAGTCTTCATTGAAAGAGATTTTTTCTCTTGAATGGGAAGAGAAAACAATACAAAAAAGAGAGAGCAATAAAAGATATGGACGTTTCATGATACGGATTACTTTAATTTAAAAGAATTTACTTCGGCAGTACGTATTCCCGGCTTTGTTTCTCCACAGACCACAAACAGCCGATCTTTCCAGATAACTGTCCCTGCTCCTGCGCGGGCAAATGATTCGTAAGCTTTTGAATATTTCCATTTGCCCGTTTTCGGATTATATAGTTGTAAGTGTTTTCTGAATTTATACCAGGCCGCAGGGTGAGTCATATATTCCTGTGCTTCTTTATTTAAAGAGGATAATAAATTGCTCTTTCCTCCTTCCTTTGCATCCTGTATTTTTCGGATACGTAATAAAGCTTCTGAAAATATTTTGTAATTTACCCCTCCGACAAACAACAGTTCTTCCTGATAGCTGAATCCGGTAGCCCCGATAAAAGTCCCGGTATAATCATTGTTATCTGTTATATTGCTGTATTTTATCCATATCCCTTTTTGGAAATCAAATCTGAGAATATCCGTAAAAGCTATGGCTTCTTTTTCATCATATCCTCCGGCTAAAAGAAGTTCATTGTTGTGAAAGAGAAGAACAGCCTGTTGTCTTTCGTAAGGATAATTCGTTTTTGTTGTGTTCCATGCGGACGAAGGATTATTTAAATCCAGAGAATATAAGTTGCATTTTTCAGTACCATCGTGAACGCCCCCACTTATATATATAATATTATTGTGTGAAGTTCCACATCCGTTAACGAGTTTTACCGGTAGCGAAGGCAGGGATGTATAGGAAAGACCTTTCGTCTTATCGTATTCAAGGAGCCAAACATCCGATAGAGAAGTTGATTCATTTTGTCCGCCTACCCACACGATACCTTTGTCCGTTTTTACCGAAACACCGTATGCTGCTTTTTGAGGTAAGGACGGACATACTTTCCATACTATATTATTTGTTTCTCCGGAGATATCGACGGCATATACTTCGTTGTAAAAAACTTTTTTACCGCCTTCAGCGGCAGAAATTTCTGGGAAATTACATCCACCGCCAACGATAAGCATATTACCAAGAACGCCTATAAATGGAGCGGAGATCCCTTTTTTGATAGGATAAGATGGTAAGGATTCGCATGAAATATTATCATACTTATAAGAGGTTTCTATTTCAAGATAGTGTCTGATTAGTTTACACCATAGAAGATATCCTTCGCCCATAAGATGAAGTCCGTCATTCGTAAAGTTTTTGAATAATTTATTTGATCCTTCTTCTGTAAAAAAAGAAAAGAGGTCTATATAAGTTAGTTTATATTGTTGTGCCAATTCTCTGAGAATATGGTTTAATTGTTCAATAACATCAGACTTTATGTGGCTCTTAAACATTCCGAAATCAGGATTTACCGGTAAAACACTTTGGAGGTAAAGTTCGGTGGTAGGGGATTTCGTTTGAATTTTCAGGATGATTCGTTCTATATTAGCTGCAATAGTATCCAGAGGAATATTTCGTGCGATATCGTTTGTTCCTATCAATAGGAATATTTTTTTAGGATTTCCCTTCACTATATTATCCAAACGATCGTAAATACCTTCTGTGATATCGCCGCTTATCCCTCTGTTTTTGATATTTTTATGATTCAGGAGTTCATGCCATTCCCCTCCGTTTGTGATGCTGTTGCCCAGGAAAACTATATCATCAGAAGTTATCGGCATTAGATCAAACAAACTTTTCCGTTGTTCATAAAAGGTAGAATATTTGCGTTCCTGGGCGCAACCTATGGAAGTAATTAAAATGCAGGAAAGGAATAGTATATATTTCATAGATTCATTTTTTTATCGGGTGAATAAATCAATCCATCTAATTCTTTTGTTCCCGAAGGATCTACAAAGATGCAGGTAAACATCCATTTAACCAAACGAATTTCTTTTGTAGTAAATTCTCCTACCGGAAGTTTTAACAATACCTTATTCCATCCTTTATTGAGCTGGACTAAAACAGGGGGGCGTACTTCAAAATTTTCATTGGTCAGCGGGATTTCATGAGATCTCGTCGTATGTTGCGATTGCCAGACAGGAGGTAAAATCTCTTGGGAGTTGATCCATATTCGACTTTCTTTATAATCCCATTTTCCTTGTGGAGGGGGTAAGTCGCTTTCGGACCGGCTGTAGTTCTGGAAATTGATCCATAAGCCGACTTCCTGTTCTGAAGGAGAATAGACATACGTATAAGCATACGCGGTGTGATTCGGTTCCGGATTTTTATAAAAGCCGGGAACCAGAGTACCCCATACATGTCTTAAATAAATAGTTGCACCTGTAGCTTCTTTTGCTGAATAGTTTTTCCCTTGAAAAGAATATATATTTTGAATGGTTTTTTCCGGTGGAAAAGATGCCGAGAGATTACCTTCGTTGGGAAAAGGGTCTGAGATTCTCCATTTTACTTCTAATTGTTTTACGTAGGCAAAAGGAAGATTCTTAAAGGTATGGTTTTTATGCCATAATAGACGATTTTCAAAATTTTGTAAGTTTTGAAATTCCGGATTTGATTTCTTTGGGATTTTTGTACCGTTTTTATCAAAATATTCATATCCGCCTCCTAACCAGGACCTTTCAGCCAGTGCTAGTATAGAAGGATAAAAATTATTCTGGATAAGGATATCCTGTTCTGATTCGATGTATCTGTCGTTCCATAAGCAGAGAATGCTTCCGGCATGGTCGGAATCTCCCTGGTCTACATTCAGTATCTTACTGTTGTACAAAGCTATTATGTCGGCAAAAGCATCGTAATGATTGATGTAATGGAAACGGCAGTCTATGGCAGGAATTCCTTTCATGTATTTTCCTCTGTAACTCCACAGCTGCATCATATCAATTTCCCCAGGCTTATAATTCCAGCCAGGATTCCAGGATACTACTTTTTTACCTTTTTCCCTTATGTATTCTACCATTTCCGGAACAAATTGAGGATTGGTAAAAGCTGTTTCGTCTGTGCCTATGTGAATGTAAGGCACATTGAATGTTTCACAGACTTCATCTATTAATTGCTTCAGAATGGCCGTACCTTCCTGACTTTGCATATCCGTTTGAAAAGCTCTTTCGAAAGCTTTGCTATGACCGGGCATCTCAATTTCAGGAATCAGCAATACATTATGGAGTTTACAGAATTCGACTAAGTTCCTGGCTTCTTCCAAAGTATAATATTTTCCTGGCATTCTGCTGTAACTGGAACTATCATTAAGGATTGGGAATAATTTGCTTTCGAGTCTCCATCCCTGATTTTCTGTCAGATGCCAATGAAAAGTGTTGATTTTGTAGTGTGATAATAAAGCTATTTGTTTTTTTATTTCTTCGATAGAAATATAACTTCTTCCGGTATCGTGCATAAATCCCCGGATTCTGAATGCCGGATAATCGATAATTCTGCAGCCTTCAAAATAAGAAATTTTATCTTCTTCTTTATAAAGCTGTTTGAGAGTTTGTAAAGCCCAGTAAGCTCCTTTCGGGTGAATGGCTGTAATCTTGATATTATTTTGATCAACCAGCAAAGAGTAGCTTTCTTCCGGATTGTTTTTTACTCCCTCAATGGAATCGACTATTTCGACTTGTATTTGTTTTTGGGCATTTGCACACAATTTCCCATTATATTCTTCAATGAAAGACTGAAAAACTTGCTTATGGCAAGGAGTAGATAATTTAACCTTATCGAGAATAAACTTTTCAGGAATAACTTCTATATATTGAGGTCGCGGCAATAGATTGTCTATCGTACTTCTTACAGAAAAAGCAGATAGGAATATAAGAAAAACAGAAAGAACTACTTTTGATTTCATCCTGATTATTCCGTCTTGTTATCTGTTTCCGGCTTGAGGAAATACAATAAGAGAGCGATAGCTACAAACACCCCTATACTCAGCCATGCGAATCCTAATCCCAGATTTCCGCCATCCGTCCACCGTCCTAATACGCTGGTTACGGCCGCGCCTGCAAATACTCCGGTCATATTCATGATCCCGTATGCGGTAGCCCGGTATTTATCGGAAACGAATTGGCACAAAATAGGCATATTGTTAGCGTCGAACATACCGTATCCAATACCGAAACATAATGCAGATCCTACAATACTCACAAAACTCGTTCCAAATCCCATGAGTAATAACGATGGAATAGTAAGACTTAATCCGATAGCACTGGTATAGATGCGTCCTTTGAGGTTTTTTTGTACCCATTTGTCGGATAAAATTCCTCCGGCAATTACCCCTATAAAAGAAGAAGCAGCAATAGTAATGGTCGCCAGAGGTCCGGCTTGTGACATCGGAATATTGAGACTTTCAGCAAAGAGGGTAGGGAGCCAGTTTTTTGTTGCCCACCCAGGAAGACTGGGAGCTGCAAAATAAAATAGTATAACCCAAAACCCAACATTGCTTATCAATAAAGATAATCCTTTCAAAAGAGGAATTTTTTGTTGGGAAGGATTTACCGTTTTCTGTGGTTCGGAATGTTTTTTATTCTCAGAAAGGAAGAACACGAGCACGATAGCGTATATTATTCCTATTATTCCGAATCCATGAAAAGTTGCTTGCCAGGAATAGGTAGAAGCAACAGTCGCTCCAAAGCCTCCTATTGCTTGTCCTGTATACAGTCCAGTCATATGAATTCCTATAGCCAGGGAACGTGTTTTCCCGGGATGCCAGTCGGCAATAAGAGAAAGTCCGGCTGGAATATAAAGCGCTTCACTAATACCCATCAATGCCCGTAAAACATAAAGTTCCGAAAATGAGGTAGCATGTCCCATTCCCCAGGTTACTGCCGACCAGACAAACAAACTGCCGATAATCAGCCATTTTCTGTTTATCCGGTCGGCAATCATACCTGCGACAGGACTAACACAGCCATATATCCATAGAAATACTGCCATCAATCGTCCGAAATTAGTAGCCGACTGTAGCTCTTCGATATCAATCTGCATAGCCTCTTTCATGGTCGACAGCATTTGACGGTCCATATAGTTAAGCAAAGCTACACCCCATAAGAGAGCTACTACGATCCATGGATATATTTTTGTGTTTTTCATATACTGATAACTATCTTTATTTTATCCGAGAATTAATTTTTTTGTAATCAGATTTTTTCCGTTATCCACCTGAACAATACAAGCACTTGTGTCCATTCTTAACTTTAGGCGTGTTTCCGGTGCAATAATTTGTGTTTCTTTCAACAATTTTCCAGTCAGGTCATATACTTTAACCCAATTTCCTGTGGAAGCTCCTTTTATTACAATAACATTATCTTTTTCCAGGAAAATTTCAACAGATGATGTTATCTCAGGCTTATTGGAATCCGTTGGATCGGGTTCTGTGTAGATATCTTTGCCATTCGTTAGCCAATCCAAAGAAAAGTTTACATATATTAAGGAATATCCTTCTGAAAAATGGCTTTCTTCAATGTAAGCTCCTATAGTGCCGTCGGGTAATATAGTAATGGAAGAATATGCGGAACCGCCCGGGCAAAGTGTTCTTTTTACCGGCCATGTTTTACCTTCATCGTAACTTAAGAATATCGATACATTCTGACGGTTGGAAGAATGATTCGGGATCGTATGTAAGATTCTATCTTTATCATAACCGTCCAGTGTAGAAGTATAGCGGATAATGTCTCCGTTGCAGTTCGGTTCGATCAATTCCGGCCAGGATGATAAAGCACCCCATGTAATTCCATGGTCAGTAGATTTGGTAAAATAGCGGGCACCTTTGCTTTGTCGGCGGATACTCATCAGGATTGTTCCGTCATTCAATTCTGTCACTTTAGCTTCATCACCACCTTGCATAGCGCGTTTGGATACATTCCATGTTTCCCCGTTATCATCCGAATAAACAACATAGTTTGATAAAGAGCCTCCGGACGTTTCTCTTACAGCCGATACAAACATAATACGTCCTTCCCGGGTGAGCAACCCATTCCCTGATGCACAGAACGATCCGTTCCACAACTTTCTGGTCGCATCCGTGCAACCGTTTCCAAACAATTGATCCGTAATATCGCGTGGAGCGGTCCATGTAATTCCATTGTCGGTACTTTTACAGATGTAAGTACGGATAGGATTGGAAGGCGTCGATGGGAATAAGCCAGGACCTCCTACGAAAATACATAACAAACCTCCTTCTTCATTGGTATGAACAAGGGCTGCATCACCAAATCCTTTACCATAGCCTGTGCCTTCTGCAATGGTTATAGGTTCAGACCATGTTTTACCACCATCGGTGCTCCTATTGATCAATATGTCGATATCCTGAGGTAAGTCGGCCTCATTGTTTTTTCTTTTATCCGTAGCAATAACGATAGATCCGTCTTTTGCTGTTATAATAGCTGGAATCCTGAAATTCTTAGATCCTAAGTCTCCGGGAGCATACAACATTTGACGAGCTAAAAGAATGGTTCGGGAACCCGTGACAGATGGATTTTCTACCTCGATGGTCTCAGCTACCGTGCTAACAGAAATAAGACTGACATCCACTTCATTGCCCTCTTTTGCATCTTCAGCAATATCGCAGGTAATCCATAAAAAGTTATTGCCTGCAGTAAGGTTTCCTGTTAAATCACAACTGATTTCTCCTTCCTGAGGGTTGCAGGTTCCTAATAAAGTTGCGGCAGATGGATTTCTGGAATCGAATTTCTCTATATTTCCGGTAGAATAAATCCGGATGGATTTCACATCCTGGATATTTGTTGTTCCTTGCAGATCCATTGTAAGGCTTTCGAATTCTACAGATTCGCTGCCTGTTGTTTCAATCTTCGCTTTAAGAATCACTTCATTATTATTTCCTCTGCCTGTATAATTCTTGTCCTGAGTTAGAATAATATTTTCTATTTCACAAATTCCGGGAAGAGGATAGTTGACTAGAGTTCCGTTGTGTCCGTTTCCACTGATGTCCGTAACCTCAAATCCTGAAATATTTTCAAAATCATAAGCGGCAACAAGGCCTTCTGTGGCGGCAGTGACTTCAACTGTTCGATCGGCTGCTATTTCTTCCGGGCTCAGAGCTTTTTTCCAGAAACGCAGGTTGTCTACTTCTCCTTTCATATAATATCCATATGTAGTTGTATTAGGACGTCCGGCACCTATAGTTACATCGTAAGGATTATCTACCGACCAGGGAGATATATCTTTACTACCCGAATCACCTACTTTTTCACCTTCCTGATACAAGTACATTTTACCTTCGCTCCGGTCAACAACAAAACCGATATGAACCCATGTATCTAATTCGCCTCCTTTTGAAGACCATACCGACATGGAATTGTTATGATTGCCATCGGCATTGGGGGCATTGTTCGCATAAAAATTATTCGTACCATTCTTTCCGCCCCAAAGTTCATAACCACTTTTAGGGGAGTCTGCCATACATCTTTTAGCGATAAAACGTTGTGCACTTTGTGTGTCAACAAATTCATCCAGTTTTATCCAACAGGTAATGGAAAAACTTTCTTCTGTTGTAATATTAAAGTCAGCATGAGAAGGAATAGTCATTAATTGATCTATTCCGTTTAACTTTAAGGAATTTCCCGATTGGGCAAAAGATCCTTGGATCAGAAAACAGACTAGAATAACCGTTGTCCAAAATTTCAATTGTGTTTTCATAACTGTAGCATTGTAATAGTTAGTAAAATTATAAATTTATTTCTTTATTATTGCTTAATATTTCATTACAAAGCAAATAACCTTTAATCATCATTCTGGGAATATGAAAAGGTCCTTTGAATAGATTTCCTTTGGCCGTTTGAGAAATAGTTCCATCGTAATGAAGGTATCCGTACCATTCACCATATTCTTTATCCGGAAAATGAGAATAAGTATAATCACTGATCTGTTTATGCATTTCCAAATATTTTTCTTCATGCGTGACCTGATAAGCATACAGTGAAGCAATGATAGTTTCTGTTTGCGGCCACCAGAATTTCATGTCGTGAGCATAATCCTGGACAGGCAGGTCCATACAATCCCGAAAGTTGGAAATACCTCCGTATTTCTTGTCCCAGCCCCATTCCCACGACCAGTTTAAAAGGGTAGTTCCTATTTGAATCAGACCTGCGTCGTGATTCCTGTATTTAGCTTCGTCCAGAATGAACCAGGCCGTTTCAATACAATGTCCGGGGTTAATGGTTCTTCCGATAATGGAAGGAATGAATTCCCCATTGCGCCCTACCGTTTCCAGTAGAGCTTTGAATTCAGGATGCATAAAATCTTTGCTTATTGATTCTATGGATCTATCTATCTGTTCATTCAATAAAGGATGGCTTATAGCTTCCCGGATCCGTGATGCCGTATTAATCAGTATCATCGTTAAAGAATGAGATTTTGCCTGAAAATGGGATGTATATTTGGGTGTAAGTGTTTCGGAATGAATCCACGAAAGTGTTTTTTTGAACAACTCCAAAGCTTTCAGAGCATACGATCTGTTTCCCGATGCAATAGAATATTCTGAAAATGCAATCATCGCAAATGTTTCAGAGAATACGTAACGCCGTTTTCTTAGAGGAATCCCTTCGGCGCTTACCTCAAAAAACATCCTGCCGTCTGAATCGAAACAGTGTTTTTCAATAAAATCGATCGTGGATTTTGCTGCATTGAGCCATTCTTCTTTCTTTTCAATAGTGTTGTATGCATAAGAACAAATAAACGCAAAGCGTCCCTGGAACCAAACCGATTTGGTTGAATCTATGATGTTTCCTTTCCTGTCAATACACGTATAGATACCTCCGTTTTTAGTATCTACGCCATACTTTAGCCAGAACGGCATGATATTGCAGGTCAGATCCTGATAGTACCTGTGTTTCCAATTTTCAATATAATCAATTCTGTTCATACTACCGGAATTATCTTACAGTTGATTGCACCTTTCAAAAAAATCGATGGCTTTTAATTCTTTTTTCATTTCTCTCTCTTCGGTGTCAGTCATATTCTGATAGGGAATACGGTTTAATCCCATATCTAAACCTATCAGTTTCATTATTCTCTTTCCTCCGACAATATTTCCTCTGTAATTACAAATAATATTTATTACTTTTTGGGCAAAGTTTTGTAGCTCCCGTGCCTTTTCCAAATCTCCGTTATTCCACGCATCAATGATTCCGCTTAATACTTTACCATTATAATTGGTAGTTCCGCCTATACCTCCCTGTGCTCCCCCCATAGCGAGAGCGGGTAATATAGTTTCATCCTGTCCGTGAAGCATATCGAATTTTCCATTTTTATACAACATGCATTGATTGTATTCATACAAACTTTCAAACGTATATTTTATACCTGCAAAATTAGGGATACGTTCATCAACGGCTTTAAGTAAGTCCAGCATAGGCAAAAAGACGCCATTAAGCGTTGGTATATGGTAAAAATAGAAAGGAAGTTCCGGCGCGTAAGATGCAATTGCTTCACAATATTTTACAAGTTCTTCTATCCTGAAAACTTTTGGGAAAGGAGATGCCATTGCCCCAATTCCCCAGGCACCTGCTTTCTGAGCGTGTTCCGCAAGCCGCTGACTCATTTTTACACAAGTGCTTCCTACGTGAACAATTACTTTAAATCCGGACGGACTACTTTCTATCCATTTTTCGGTTAAAAGCGTTCTTTCTTCTTCGGTTAAGAGGTATCCTTCACCGGATGAGCCGTTAATAAATACGCCTTTCAATCCGTTTTTCGCCAGAAAAGAGGCGTACGGACGAATAATATCATAATTTATATTATTATGTTCATTAAAGGGAGTGAAAGGAGCATTA
>JAJBTS010000221.1 GCA_020860885.1 Bacteroidales bacterium | reverse complement strand
AATCTTGACATAAGTTTTTAGCTTTTTTTGTGTCAACCTATGTCAGGACAAGACATAATATCTTGCTTACTGATGACTGTTCACTGTTTACTGCTTACTGTTAACTGTTAACTGAAACTTTCCGTTAAAAAATCCAAATTTAACAATTCTATTGACCTCCAAACACTTATGATTCTTTATTCAGCCTTAAACCTAAAATCCGTACTGGAATATAAGGTTTACGGTTCTTCTATAAACGTCTTTTAACACAAATAAAAACCAGAAAACTTTGCGCGTTTCAAAAGTTTTCATTTCCTTTGCAGTCTATTTTTAAGGCAAAAGATGGATTTAAAAGAAAGAATTATAAAAGAGGCCTCCAATCTCTTTTTCAAAAATGGTATCAGAAGCGTTACCATGTCAGATATTGCCAATCATATGGGCATATCGAAACGAACTCTTTACGAAGTTTTCAAAGACAAAGAACACCTTCTGGAAGAGAGCATCAACGCTCACATGCATACCGCCGACGAAGAAATTGAAAAAATAGTCAGCGGATCCGAAAATGTGATCGACACAATGATGCGTATTTATGCGAAACATCTTAACGATGTCCACAACGTGAATAAATCGGTTATTCATGATTTAAAGAAGTATCACCCCCGACTTTATCAGAAAATAGAAAACAAACAAGGAGACGGCATTAAAACCCTTATTCCACTATTCCAGCGTGGAGTTGAACAAAAATTAATCAGAGATAATATCAACTTTGAAATTTGCATCTGGCTAATTAAAAGTCAATTCAGAACCCTTATGGAAGGAGATTATATTCCTACGGACAAATTTCCTATTAATCAATTTGTACGCGCAATCATTCTCAACTTTACAAGAGGAATTGCCACAACTAAAGGAAACGAAGTAATCGATGAAATGATTACTAAGCTTAACAACTCAGAAACAAACAATATACAATAATTTATAGGTAGAAGATCTTATGAAATTAGATTTTGGAAAAAAAATGAGCACAGCAATTATCGCTATTATCGCACCGCTGATGGTGAACGCTCAAACCGAACAGCAGGCTCCTCCTTTAACTATCGACCTGGAGAAAGCTATTGAAATTGCATTAAGTGAAAATCCGACGGTAAAAATTGCCGATCTGGAGATTCAGAAAAAGAAGTATGCAAAAAAATCAGCACAATCGGCTCTTTATCCGCAGATTGATCTGGTAGGCCAGTATACACGGGCCGTAAAAAAGCAGGTAGTATATTTCGATGAAGGTGGAGGCAGCATGTTTGGGGATATGTTTGCTCCTATTATCGGCGGAACTGATTTAACTTTACAAGGTGTGGATCCGAATTATGTATCGGGAACCCTAAAAAATAATGTTGAAAAGGTACAAGAAATAATTAATGAAGAAAATGCTGCTAAAAGTGGTGACGGAGGTATGACCATGGGTCGTGATAACACCTGGACAGGTGGTTTTAACCTGAACTGGCCGGTAGTGGTTCCTACCTTATGGAAAAGTCTTCAAATATCCAGCCTGGATGTCGAACTAGCGGTGGAAACTGCCCGTTCTTCCCGGATTGAGATGATCACTTCCATAAGAAAAACTTATTATTCAGTACTTTTGGCGAAAGACTCTTACAATGTATTGCAGGAAAGTTATGATAATGCCGAATTGAGTTATAACGATATTAAAAATAAATTCGACCAGGGAATTGTTTCAGAATTTGATCTTATCCGGGCCGATGTAAATGTAAAAAACATCAAGCCTAACTTAACGCAGGCGCAAAATGCATACAACCTGGCAACTTTGCAGTTAAAAGCATTGATGGGAATTGATATAGATCAGGAAATTGAGGTGCAAGGCAGTTTACTCGATTATGAAAATGCTCTCTATAATGAAATTTTATCGGTGGATACTACATTGAATTACAACTCCGATTTAAGGCAATTCGATATTCAAACGGAGCAACTTCAAAAAACCCTGTCTCTTTATAAAGCTCAATACCTACCCACTATTGCCCTTACCGGAAACTATACTTATATGTCAATGAATAACAATTTCAAATTCGGAGACTATAAATGGAATCCTTATTCAAATGTGGGTGTTACCATATCCGTTCCGATTTTCGACGGATTAAAGAAAAGGAACGATATCAAACAGACGAAAGTTTCCCTGGAACAGATGAAATGGCAACGGGAAGACATCGTTCGGAATCTTAAATTAGCGGTTAATAACAGTGTAAATAACATGACTAATTATGTGGAACAGGTATTTTCCACGAAAGATGTGATTGCACAGGCTCAGAAAGGGTATGAAATATCTCAGAAACTATACGATACAGGTATGGGAACCTTGCTGGAATTGAACGATGCCCAACTCGGCTTAACACAAGCCAGTTTAGCATTCAACCAGGCTATATATAACTTTCTGGCGTCTAAAGCAGACTTAGACAAAACTTTGGGAATTGATATCGATCTTATGAATGAAAATAAATAAATAACAACTATATGAAAACAAAAAAATTACTTAAGACGCTTCCTTTTATTTTAGGATTCGGTGTGTTCGTTTCATGTGGCGGTGAGAAGACACAGGAAAATACAGAAAATGTATCCACTGCGGTGAAAGTCAATGTTACGGATACCAGACTTCAACCCGTAACAGAATTTTCGACTTATACGGCAAATGTACAATCCGAAGTTATCAACCAGATTACTCCCACCCTGCCCGGACGTATAGAAAAAATATTCGTAGAAGTGGGTGACCGGGTTTCGAAAGGACAGATACTGGCGCAGATGGAATCATCCAACCTGGATCAGCAAACCGTTCAGTTAAGCAATCTTCAAAGAGATTACGAACGATACAACGAACTGTTGAAAGTCGGAGGAATTGCCCAGCAACAAGTCGATCAGATGAAAACCCAGATCGATGTTTTGGAAACGGCAATCGGAAATATCCAGGAGAATACTACTTTAAGGAGTCCCATTAACGGAATTGTTACCGCCAGGAATTATGACAACGGAAATGTTTTCGCTCAATTGCCTATCCTGACTGTCGAACAACTAAATCCGTTGAAGGCTATTATCTATGTTTCGGAGTCTTACTTCTCAAAAGTTAAAACAGGTATGCCTGCCGAAATTAAGCTGGATGTTTACGGAGACGAAATGTTCACAGGAAAAGTAGCTTTGATTTACCCGACTATCGATGCTGCGACACATACCTTTGGTGTGGAAGTGGCTATAGATAATAAGAATATGAAAGTTCGTCCCGGGATGTATGCCCGTGTAACACTGGATTTCGGGGAACATGAAAGTATTGTCGTTCCCGATGCTGCCGTTCAGAAGCAAGCGGGTTCCAATGACCGGTATGTTTATATTATTGAAAACGGAATAGCCAGATACCGCAAAGTGGAACTGGGCCTGCGCCTCGGAGAAAATTACGAGATCCTTTCAGGTATCAATCCGGGCGATGTTGTAGTAACAGCAGGACAAACCCGGTTGGTAGACGGTAGTTCTGTCGAGGTTTTAACTAACGAGTAATAAGATTAAATAACACCCAATAACTAACAATCCATGTAATACAAGTATGGATTGTTAATTAATAACAAATATAATATGAGCTTATATTCAACCGCGGTCAAGAGACCGGTAGCCACCGCATTGATTTTTGCAGGAATTGTGCTTATGGGATTGTTTTCCTATACACGACTCCCGGTGGACTTGTTTCCTGAGATTGAAACAAACATGCTTACGGTTATTACGGCTTATCCGGGCGCCAGCGCCTCGGATATCGAAACCAACGTAACCCGTCCGATGGAGAATACCCTGAACTCTACGGAAAACCTGAAGACGATCACTTCGCAGTCGAAGGATAATATGTCTATGGTTATGCTGGAGTTTAATTACGGAACAGATATCGACCTGGCAACCAATGATGTCCGGGATAAAATAGAAATGGTAAAATCAACCCTACCGGATGATATTTCCAATCCTATCATTGTAAAGTTCAGCACCGATATGACTCCTGTGGTTATTTATTCAGCGACAGCGACCACCAGTGTTAATTCGCTTTACAAGATATTGGACGACAAATTAGCCAACCCGCTGAACCGTGTAGCCGGTGTGGGTGCGGTAACCATTGCCGGAGCTCCGCAAAGAGAAGTCCAGGTGAATGTCTATCCTGAAAGATTAGAAGCCTATAATCTTACGGTGGAACAGATCGGAAATGCAATCAACTCCGAAAACCTCAACGTTCCTGCCGGTAACTTTGATATTGGTTCCCAGACGTATGCCTTACGTATCGAAGGAGAATTTAAGGCCAGCGAAGAACTGGGGTTAATAGTTGTCGGTAGCTACGGAGGAAGAAATATTTTCCTGAATGATGTGGCATCTATCAACGATACCATTCAGGCCCGAGTTCAGGAATCTTATACCAATGGGGTAAAAGGCGCCACTATCATTGTTCAGAAGCAATCAGGAGCCAATACTGTTGATATTGCAGAAACAGTGAATGCTTTAATACCCGAGCTCCAGAAAACATTACCTTCAGATATTAAGCTGACTATGGTAATGGACTCTTCTGACTTTATCAAAGAATCTATCTTTACTCTGTCGGAAACGATCATCCTGGCCATGCTATTTGTAATGCTCGTTGTAATGTTCTTCTTGGGAAGATGGCGGGCTACTTTTATAGTTATCCTGATTATCCCGATATCGCTGATCTGTTCATTCATTTATTTGATGGCGACAGGAGGTAGTTTGAACATTATTTCGCTCTCCTCGCTCTCTATTGCGATAGGGTTGGTGGTGGATGATGCGATCGTAGTATTGGAAAATATTACCAAGCATATTGAGAGAGGTAGCGCTCCTAAAGAAGCAGCTATTTATGCTACGAATGAGGTTGCGGTAGCGATTATCGCTTCTACGTTAACCATCATTGCCGTATTCTTCCCGTTAACATTAACGACAGGTTTGGCCGGAGTAATGTTCAAACAGTTGGGCTGGATGGTTACCATCATGATTACCGTATCTATTATTGTTGCATTGACTCTTACTCCAATGCTCTGTTCTCAGATGCTACGCCTTACAACGACTCAGGGCAAATTCTTTGACCGCCTTTATGCTCCTATTGCCCGCGGGTTGGATCGGCTGGATAATGCTTATGCAAGGTTGGTTGACTGGTGTGTGCGCAATCACTGGAAAACATTCCTTATGTGTATGGCTACATTCTTTATCATCATGATTCCGGCAATGAGTGTTATTAAATTTGACTTTATGCCTGCATCGGATAACTCTATGATATCCGGAAGCATATATCTGCCTACCGGAACGCGTATGGAAATTGCCCGGGAAACAGCACTGAAAATAGATCGGTTGATTAAAGAAAAATACCCGGAAATCGAAACGTTCCAGTTCACGGTAGGACAAGCCGACGAAGATAATACTTTTGCTGCCATGCAGGCGAATTCAACGAATTTGATATCTATGCGTATGCGTCTCTCCGATGCCGATGAACGTGATCGTTCTATCTATGATATAGGAGATTTATTGCGTATAGATTTCGACAATATGCCGGAAATATATAAATATACCGTTACTCCAGGTGGCGGCGGCGGTATGGGTACCGGAGCCAGTACGGTAGATGTCGAGATTTACGGACACGACCTGGACATTACCGATGCTATAGCAGAAGAATTACGGGTTCGATTAGCCAGCGTAGACGGATTAAGGGATCTTGTTATCAGTCGTGAGGATTACCGTACGGAGTACCAGATTGATTTCGACCGGACCAAACTGGCTGAAAACGGATTAAATTCTGCAACTGTAGCAAATTATGTACGTAACCGTATGAATGGGCTACAAACGACCAAATATAGGGAAGACGGTGAAGAATACGATATTGTAGTCCGTTACGATGAAAACTACCGCCAATCGTTGGAGGAAATCGAAAATATAACTGTTTACAACAGTATGGGAAATCCTATCCGTGTTAAAGAATTGGGTACGGTAATTGAGAAAAGTTCTCTTCCTCAGATCGACCGGCAGAACCGTCAACGTATCAATAAGGTAACCGGATCCATCTACAACGCAGCATTAAGTGATGTGATCGCGGGAACCAATACAGTTATTCAGGGATTACAGGACGAGGGAAAAATACCTACCGAGATAGGTATTCAAATCGGAGGATCTTATGAAGACCAGCAGGAAACCAATCAGGATCTTGGATTATTAATGATCATTTGTGTACTACTGGTTTATATTGTGATGGCCGCTCAGTTCGAGTCTCTGACTTATCCTTTCATCATAGTATTATCTCTGACATTCGGGATAGCAGGGGTATTCCTTGGATTGGTAACAACCGGGCAACCTATGAGTTTGATGGCAATGATCGGTATGGTGATGTTGATCGGTATTGTGGTGAAAAACGGTATCGTATTGATTGACTATATCAACCTGAACAGGGAAAGAGGTATGTCTATTGATAAAGCGGTTATTGACGGAGGACGTTCAAGACTTCGCCCGATCTTAATGACTACTTTTACCACTATCTTAGGGATGATTCCTTTGGCAATACCACGAGGTGCCGGTTCGGAAATGTGGCAACCGATGGGTATTACAATTGTAGCCGGTTTGACATTCTCGACGATCCTGACATTGATTTACGTTCCTGCACTTTATTCTATCTTTGCAGCAACCGGAGTAAGAAGAAGCAGACGTCAATACGCAAAAAACTTAAAAAAGAAATGAAAGCAGTTTTAATACCCTTCAATCAGGCGTTCAAAGATCGCCTGATTGAAATACTAGACCGAATGAGTGTGAGAGGTTTCACTATGTGGGAACAGGTACAAGGACGAGGAACCGTAAACGGAGAGCCTCATTACGGAGATCACGCCTGGCCAAGTATGAATTCAGCCATCCTGGCGATCATTCCCGATGAAAAAGTGGATAAACTTATGGAAAAGGTTCATGCACTGGACGTGGAAACCGAAAGATTAGGTATCCATGCTTTTGTCTGGAACATCGAAAAACAAGTATAAACAGTCACCAGTAAACAGTCACCAGTTATCAGAAAAGACACTGGTGACTGTTAACTGTTTACTGGACACTGTACCAAACGGTGGTGGTAAAGTCCGGCAAGAAATTTTACGGTTCTTTCTTCAAACTGAGGTTGAGTCTTTCCAATTTCTTCCAATTCAAAAAGGATTTCTTTTACCGTCCGTTTTCCATCGATTAACTTCCATACGGCAGTACCTAATTCATCCAGGTCCAAACGGATTTCATTCTTCCTTTTTTCATTAACAAACAAACGGATCATCCATTTATTTTTATATCTGGGAAAAAGAAGGATTGCCAACCCCTCTTCATTAAAAATGGTCCTGACAGTAGGTGATACCATCAGAACCATTTCTCTCCAATCCGGATTATCTTTTATTTTTGACATCAGTCAAAAAGATTTCGAAACTTATTGAATATCTTGTCTTTTATAGACGTAGTCGGCTGGAAATTGGGTGAATTTTCCATGCCTTCTAAAACCTCTTTCTGCTCTTTCGTTAAATTCTCAGGAACATATACGGCTATATTTATAAGCAAATCGCCTGTTCCGTATCTGTTTACAGAAGGCAGTCCTTTATTTTTCAGGCGCAGCACTTTTCCCGGCTGGGTTCCCGGTTCTACTTTAATCTTAGCTTTACCATCCAAAGTAGGAACTTCCACGGTACTACCTAAAGCCGCCTGAGGGAATGTAAGAAGTAAATTATAAATTATATCCTGTTGATCACGAATCAATTCGGGATGTGTTTCTTCCTCAATAACCACCAGCAAATCTCCATTCACCCCTCCGCGGCGGGCCGCATTTCCTCTTCCATTTAAAGAAAGCTGCATTCCTTCCGCTACCCCCGCAGGAATATTAATGGTAATGACTTCATCTTCGCGGAAAATTCCTTCTCCGCTACAATGAGGACATTTCTTGGTTATTTTCTTTCCATCACCCTGACAATCCGGACAAACGGTAGACGTCTGCATTTGTCCTAGGATAGTGTTCATTGTTTTCGTAACCTGTCCCCGCCCGTTGCACGTTGTACAGGTAGAATATCCTCCTGATTCTGCTCCGGATCCGGAACAATGAGAACAGCTTACGTATTTATTTACTTTAATTTTCTTTTCTACTCCGGTTGCAATTTCTTTCAGGGTAAGTTTCACTTTAACCCTCAGGTCCGATCCCCGGCTCACTCTTCTACCTGTAGATGAGCCGCCAAAACCGCTAAACCCTCCGAAACCGCCAAAACCGCCAAAGATATCCCCAAAGGAAGAGAAAATATCTTCCATAGACATTCCTCCGCCGTAACCTCCTCCGGCAGCACCTCCGACACCCGCATGTCCGAATTGATCATAACGGCTTCTCTTGTCCTGGTTACTTAATATTTCATAAGCTTCAGCAGCTTCTTTAAACTTTTCTTCAGCCTCTTTATCTCCCGGATTTTTATCGGGATGATACTGAATCGCTTTCTTACGGTAAGCTTTTTTGATTTCTTCTGCCGAAGCAGTTTTAGAAACTTCTAAAACTTCGTAGTAACATCTTTTAGTTATAGTTGCCATGTTTTTATTTCCGATTAATTAGCCACAACTACCTTTGCATGGCGAATTACTTTATCATTTAATGTATAACCTGTTTGCACATCATCTATCACTTTCCCCTTTTGGTCTTCATCCTGAGCCGGCATGGTAGCAACGGCTTCGCAATATTCCTCATCAAAAGGTTCTCCTACAGCTTCGATACGTTTTACTCCGTTTTGTTGAAGATAAGTAAGGAACTTATGGTAAATCAACTCCACTCCTTCTTTAACGGATTCCATATCTTTTGCATTATGGATCGTATCCAGCGCCCGTTCGAAATCATCGGCTACAGGTAGCAACCCAAGCAATACTTTCTCTCCTCCGCTTTTTATGAGGTCCGCTTTTTCTTTAATCGTACGTTTTCGATAATTATCGTATTCCGCCATTAACCGGAGATAGGAATCTTTCAATTTAGCGATCTCCTCTGTCGCATTGTCAGCTTCATTATCACTTTCATTAAGGACATCGTCCTGCGTTGGTTCTTTTGGCATATCTTCCGCTGCATTACCTGTCAGGATGTCTTCCTGATCCATTTTATTTTCTAAATCGTTCTTGTTCATGATCTTGCAATTCTATAGTTTAATATTTATCAATCAATAATTTACAAACAAATAGCTAAACTATAATGTTCCATATTCTCTGTTTAGAGGTCAAAAAGTTTGCCAAAGAAAAACTACTCTGGGATACAGACAAAAAAAGAAAAGCCAACTTTTATTTCTCAATTTTTAAGCCTAATTTTGCGCAACAAATGAAAAGTATGGCTCGCTATTTTATTTATCTGGCATACAACGGGGAAAATTATTGCGGATGGCAGGTTCAACCGAATGGAATAACCGTGCAGGAAGTTATTGAAAAAGGACTGACCACGCTTTTCGGCTCTCCTGTTCCCATTACCGGGGCAGGCAGAACGGATGCAGGCGTACATGCGAAATTAATGGTTGCCCACTTTGATAGTGATAAAGTATTTGATCCGGTTTCAAGGGTCGAAAGACTGAACAGAATACTTCCGAAAGACATTCTTATTAATAAGATCGTACCGACCCAACCGGAAGCTCATGCCCGCTTTGATGCTCTATCCAGAACCTATAATTATTACATCACCGATAAAAAAGACCCGTTTCTTCACAAATTATCTTACAAAGTAACCTACCCTCTGGACTATAACTTGATGAATGAAGCCTGTCGGATATTATTTGAATACACCGATTTTACCAGTTTCAGTAAACTGCATACGGATGTAAAAACAAATAACTGCAAAATAATGAAAGCGGAATGGCATCAGGAGAATACACATTGGATATTTACTATTCAGGCGGACCGTTTTTTAAGGAATATGGTCCGGGCGATTGTAGGAACACTCATAGAAGTAGGAAGAAAAAAACTGTCTCCGGAAGACTTTAGAAAAGTAATAGAGAGTAAAGACCGTGGGAAAGCCGGAACTTCAGCTCCCGGCAATGCATTGTTCCTGACAAATATAGAATATCCTCCTACCTTGTTTCTCATAGAATAAATATGTGGATATACTTAGCATTTCTCTCGGCATTTTTACTGGGAATTTATGATATCTGCAAAAAGGCCTCTCTAAACACAAACGCTGTAATCCCTGTCCTTTTCCTGAATACATTGTTTAGCAGTTTGCTTTTTCTCCCATTCATTATAATTTCCGGATATTCTCCGGAAAGCCTGGATAATTCTCTTTTTTATGTTCCTGCACCGGATATCCGGACTCACGGACTGATCTTTATCAAGTCTTTGATTGTTCTTTCCTCCTGGATATTTGCTTATTTTGCCACCAAGCATCTTCCTTTAACTATTTTAGGACCGATCAAAGCCACTCAGCCTATCGTTGTATTACTCGGAGCATTACTGATCTTTCAGGAAAAGCTCAACTTATATCAGTGGATAGGCGTTCTGCTGGCTATCCTATCTCTTTATTTACTTTCTTTATCAGGAAAAAAAGAAGGAATCAATTTTCATAAAGACAAATGGATCTTATTTATGATCCTTTCCGTAATTACCGGAGCATCCAGTGGTCTCTATGACAAATACCTGATGAGAGAACTGAACCCCATGACCGTTCAATCGTGGTATAATATTTATCAGGCTCTTACGATGGGAATCGTATTATTGACTCTCTGGTATCCCAACAAACGGAAAACAACACCTTTTCAATGGCGATGGACTATTCCCCTGATTTCCATTTTCCTTTCTTTGGCCGACTTTGCTTATTTCCATGCTCTTTCTGAACCGGACGCCATGATATCTGTTGTATCTATGGTCAGAAGAAGTAATGTGGTAGTTACTTTCCTGGCTGGAGCTATTCTATACAAAGAGAAAAATCTAAGAAATAAAGCTTTTGATTTATTTCTGATATTGTTAGGAATGTTTTTCTTATATTTGGGATCAAAAATTTAAAGTCAAGCCATCCATGAAGCTATATTTCACATATCTGTTTCTCATTCTTTTTCCTATCGTGGTAAATGCGAGAAATGCCAGGGAAGCTTTTTTATCCATGCCCACTACGATGTCTGCGGATTTAAGTATGGAAAACCGTACAGATCTTATCGAAAGTTATGAAGCGAACGCAGAAGCTTCCGTACAGAACGGTTTTCAGGAAGACATAATAATTGAAAATCTTACCGAAGATTATATTTTGATAAATCAGGGAAACAGTACACTTCAAATTATCGTACTGCCTATGGTGAACGAATCCCAGTTATATTGTCTTATTCATACTGTTTGCGGCCCGATATGTGATAGCAGGATAGAATTTTATTCTTTATCCTGGAAGAAACTGGAAAAAGAAACTTTCATTTCCATTACTCCTCAGAGCTGGTACATCCAAAACCCGGAGAAATTCCCCGAATTATCTCTCTCTTTCATGCAATTTGAATACGACGTAGAGAAGAGAGTGCTCAAACAAATCAATAATTCTACGGAATATCTGAGTATGGAAGATCAGAAAAAAATAAAACCTTACATCGAACACACGGTACGGGAATACAAATGGAACGGAATGAAATTCCAGTAAGGTTTATCCGGTTAAATAATTTGTTTCTATTCAGTATCTTTGAGAGAGGTTGAAAAATCTTCTAATCCAAATACAAATTTATACCCCAGCCGTCTTTGGAATAATTCTTCTTTACTGAATTCAAATTCTTTCATCCAGTATTTTTCCGACTTTGTGGCCCAGGAGCGGAATTCAGGATTGTCTTTGTACCGGGGAATATAATCGATCAAATCATCCAGATTAAAATCGTCCGCCACAATACCCGCACCGGCCAGGGAAGCCTCATAAGCATTACAGGATTGTTCAATATGAGTGGGAACCATCAACACAGGTTTCCCCAGATACATAGCTTCACACACAGACTCGAAACCCGCCGTAGTAGCGTATGCTTTACAACCTTTCATATATTCTATGAACAGTTTGTCGTTCAATTTATGAAAAGTAAGATGATCGTTAATAACTGTGGTTTCCGGAGCATCTTTCTTATCCCAGAAAAAATGCATATATATATCCGGATTCTTTTTCTGATACTCAATGATCTCTTCGGCATAGGTAGAATTCAACATATACCCATGCAGGTAATTCCCTTTTTCCCCTTCCGAGTTTAATATTTCCTTCCTTAAAAGAGGAGGAACAATAGCAATGGGATAATCCGGCAGATTTTCTTTCTTTTCCATAGACAATGCAAAAAGCTTGGATGACCGCATACAGGTAATACGGGTAAAAAACATCAGCATCTTTAGTTCTGCCTTATTCTCCGGAGGGAATTTATATTCCGGATGTAAAAAAAGGTATTGATGGGCTACATTTACCTGAGGAATTTTCGGAGGATGAATAGCATAAGTCAACCCCGCCATCATATCGTAGAAGTTAACAACGACATCCGCATCCATTTTTTTTATCCTGTTCCGGATGTGATAGATACTTCTTACGTACCAGGGAGATTTGAGTAAATTATAAACAATGGATATCCAGATATTTGTTTTTTTATTGTTCGCTGCCGGGAGGAAATTAGGGCTGTCAAACCTATGAACAGGCACATCCATATTTTTCAGAAAAAACGCCGGAAGTTCTCTTCGATTGCTTTTACCTACCATAACAGCTACGACTTCATGCCCATTTTTTGTAAGCATTTCTTTCAAAGCTATGGATTGAGTTAAATGACCTCTTCCTTCTCCTTGAACTACAAATAAAAACTTCATTCAGTTGAAATATTTTTTGGATTTCTTTGCCAGCACAAATAT
>JAJBTS010000391.1 GCA_020860885.1 Bacteroidales bacterium | reverse complement strand
ATCCCGAAGAGATGCTTAATAAAATCTATGAGGATAAGGAAACAGGATTTAGCAGTATTTTCTCCGGAGGAGTAACTATTGGAATAATGGGTATTATATTCATGGGAATTATAAATATTATTTCTGGACTCTTTAAGTTAGATTTAGACTTCTTACCTCCCTTATTATATTTTATAATAATATTTCTCCCTGCTTATTATGCAACTCACATGTTGGTTTTCAGAAAGGATAAATATGTGAAATATTTTTATGAATTTGAAAAGAAAAGCAGGATATGGAAAAGAAGCTGGGCGTGGATAAGTCTGGCCTTCCTTATAACCAGTATAGCATTTTTCTATGCATCTATGGTTATTAGAGGACACTTAGTTCATTCCTAAATCAATTTCAAATTGATAAAGAAAAAGCTATCTCAAAAATAAACTTGAGACAGCCTTTCTCCTATCCTCTGGAATTGAGTAAATATTATCTTAAGACCTCAATAAATAAGATCAGATTCCGACTTCTTAGTCTATCAGCTTACGGTAACGAACCCTTTTAGGCTCTACATTGCCTAAGCGTTTCTTTTTATTTTCTTCATATTCGGAATAAGAGCCTTCGAAGAAGAAAACTTCAGAGTCTCCTTCAAAAGCCAGAATATGAGTACATATCCTATCCAGAAACCAGCGGTCGTGGGAAATAACCACCGCACAACCCGCAAAATTTTCCAGACCTTCTTCCAAAGCGCGCAAAGTGTTCACATCGATATCGTTGGTCGGCTCATCGAGTAAAAGCACGTTAGCTTCGGATTTAAGAGTGAGTGCGAGATGCAAACGATTTCTTTCTCCCCCGGAAAGTACCCCGCATTTTTTCTCCTGATCGGCGCCACTGAAATTAAAACGTCCCAGATAGGCGCGTGAATTAATCTCTTTCCCTCCTACACGAATAAATTCCGTACCTCCGGAAACGACTTCAAAAACCGTTTTTTCCGGATCGATATCCGTATGCGACTGATCGACATAACCGATCTGTACGGTTTCTCCCACTTCAAAAGTTCCTTTATCGGGAGTATCCAATCCCATTATTAAACGGAACAAAGTGGTTTTACCCGCTCCGTTAGGACCAATAATTCCGACAATACCATTAGGAGGAAGCATAAAATTCAGATGATCGTAAAGCAATTTATCTCCGAAAGCTTTAGCTACATCGACAGCTTCAATTACTTTATTTCCCAACCGCGGACCATTGGGAATAAAAATCTCCAGTTTTTCTTCGCGTTCCTTCACATCCTGGTTCAACAATTGTTCGTAAGAATTCAAACGGGCTTTACCTTTGGCCTGACGAGCCTTTGGAGCCATCTTCGACCATTCCAGTTCCCTCTCCAGGGTTTTTCTCCTTTTGCTGGCTTGCTTTTCTTCCTGAGCCATCCGGGTTGTTTTTTGTTCCAACCAGGAAGTATAATTTCCTTTCCAGGGAATACCTTCTCCCCTATCCAGTTCCAGGATCCAGCCAGCCACATGATCCAGAAAATATCTATCGTGGGTAATACAGATCACCGTTCCTTCGTATTGCTGTAAATGCTGTTCCAACCAGTCGATCGACTCTGCATCCAGGTGGTTGGTCGGTTCATCCAATAAAAGGATATCCGGTTGTTTTAATAGTAAACGGCACAAAGCCACCCGTCTTCTTTCCCCTCCGGAAAGGGTTCCGACGATCTGGTCTTCGGGAGGACAACGCAAAGCATCCATAGCCCGCTCCAGCTTACTGTCAATATTCCATGCATCGGTAGCATCTATTTTATCCTGCAGTTCGGCCTGACGGGCAAACAACTGGTCCATCTTATCTGCATCTTCGTAATATTCGGGAAGACCGAATTTTTCATTGATTTCTTCATACTCTTTCAGGACATCCATTGTTTCCTGAACTCCTTCCTGAACGATTTCTTTTACTGTTTTCGTATCATCCAGTTTAGGTTCCTGTTCCAGCAATCCGACCGAATAACCGGGAGAGAAAACCACATCGCCCTGATACTCTTTCTCTACTCCGGCTATGATTTTAAGCAAAGTAGATTTTCCGGAGCCATTCAAACCGATAATTCCGATTTTAGCTCCGTAGTAAAAAGAAAGATATATATTTTTAAGTACTTGTTTATGAGGGGGAAATGTTTTGCTAACCCCTACCATTGAGAAAATAATTTTTTATCGTCTGCCATCGAATCTCATATTTATTGTTTATTCTTTTGCAAAGATAGAAAATTTATTTTACCTTTGCACTCGCTTTTAAGCATCAGGATGATTTGCTAGCTCAGCAGGTAGAGCACATCCCTTTTAAGGATGGGGTCCTGGGTTCGAGCCCCAGGCAAATCACAAACATTCGCAAATTATAAAATGCCCGAGGTCAGATGATTTCGGGTATTTTTTTTAATAGAGATAGCCTAAAGCCAGAATTTATTTATTAGCGGACCGGTATTAAAATAATCTTATTATATAATCAATCGGCAGGATAATCAGAAGAAGTAACTTTTTCAAATAGCGGAAGTCTGTTTATAATAATTTATTCATATCCCAGTAGATCATCGTACAATCTTTTCAACCGTTTACGAAGGTATTTAACGGCATAATGTTTCCTGGATAATAAAGTATTGACGGGAATCCCCGTTGTTTCGGATATTTCTTTGGCAGGAAGACCTTCCATTTCCATGAGTTCGAAAGCTTCTCTTTGCTCCGGAGGAATTTCGGACAAAGCCGTTTCCAATTCTTCCCACACTAAAGAACGGATATATTCCGTTTCGGGTGAAGAAGCCGAACTATCTTCATTAAATAAGACTTCCGACAGCTCTTCCCAGACATTACTATTCTCTTCCTCCTCGTACCGGGAAGCAGGTAATTCTTCCTCATGCATTTTTTTGCCTTTATTGATGATTGTATTCCGTGTTACCCGGTACAACCATGCCGTAACCTGCTCTATAGGATTCATAGTATTTTCAACAGCTTTTACCAGCTGATAAAATACATCCTGCAAAATATCTTCCGCATCTTCCTTATTAGACACACGTTTACGAATAAAAGCCTGTAGCTGAGGCCGGTGTTCCTCGATAAGCTTCCCTACGTCTTTTGGTTCATCAGGCCTGGTCATTACGCATATGGGGATCAGGACCATCGTTCTTTTCGAAATCACCTTTATCAAAGACATCAGGTCTGCCAAACGGTGCTCCGCAACCGGATTGCCTTCTTTTACGAATAAATTCTTGCCGTTCTTCGGGAGTCATATTCATCCATTTTTCACGGATCGGATTTTTAGGATGATTCATCATTCCCCTCATCATCATCATTTTACCGGCCCCAAAACCACCGAAAAGGATACGACCCAGAAGAAACAATCCGAATGCCTGCCAGAAATTAATGGTTCCTAATCCGAAAATAACCGGCATCAGGAAATTCCACAGGAGCATTACAACAGCACTAAACAGTGCTAAAATCACAAGCGCCACCAAAAACAGCTTTAAACCTTTTGCTTTCATATTCATTTAAATCTCTCACACTTTGTAAATAATTCATTTTATCGGGCATTATTCTCAGACCCGCACTTTTCCTCATCAAAGGGACCGAATCCCCCATGGTCGTGACCGAAATGTTCTTTCATCATCGCTATTCTATTACGATGAGCATTCTTACGTGCTGTAACCCATTTCTCTTTCTCTTCCGGAGTCATTTTCATCCACTGCTTGCAACGTGCGTCGATAGCCTCAACGGTAAAGGGATCTTCATATTTACTGAAGCATTCCATTTTCTTATCCATGAATTCCAGTTTTTCACTATCGGACATTTGATCCCATTTTTCACGAAAATCTTTCATTCTTTCTGATCCGAACATTCTTCTTCCGAAGAAACCCATTCCAAAATCTTTCATTGTCTTTTAATTTAAGTTTTTATTTTAATTAATTATTCTCTGAGAGTCTCTCTATTTATGCAGACAAGTGAAAGAAGAAAATATTTTATGAAAACAGGAAATTATAGTATTAAAATATAATTTAAGATCAAGAATCAATTACTCTTTGATGAAAAAGAACAACCTATCAATTTTTCTTTAAGAAGCAGGTTTTAAGAACTATGCCGGATCCATTAATTTTGCAATCCACTTCTTCAGGATCTTCTGTCAGTCGGATATTCTTCACTTTCGTTCCTCGTTTAATTACCATAGAAGAACCTCTAACATTCAAATCTTTGATAACAGTAACAGCATCTCCGTCCATAAGTTCTGCCCCATTGCTATCACGGGGAGTTGAATCCGCTTCGGTTTGCTTTACTTCTTCCTCATTCCACTCGTGAAAGCAATCCGGACACACATTTAAAGACCCATCAAAATAAGTATTATCTAACCCACATTTCGGGCAACTTTGCATTTCTGACATTTGATATTTATTTAATTGATTTAGAAAAGCCGCAAAGGTAAAAAAATTATAACAGACATTTTTTATTAACTTTGTCAAATTATTACTATAAATAATGATTCAACATCGTAAAATGTGGCAATTTCCCTGGAGGTACAAAGAAAGTATCACCCTTATTGCTGGAATTGTAATTATAGGCTTTTTGCTGCAATATTTCCTGGGGCCTTTTAACTTTTCGCCTTTGGGATGGCCCATAAATGGTATTTGCGGATTTTTCATTTTGTTATTTGCTCTTATTGCAGGACTGAGGCAAAATAAATTTTCCGGATGGTTCTCGGGTGTTCCGATGTCTGTATCTTTACTGGCAGCGTTATTGGTCTTAAGTATAATTATGGGATTAACTCTTCAGGAGACTCACTTACACCCACAGGATCCAAATATTTTTTCGAAGCTGGGATTCCGCCAAATGACTTCTTCGTGGCCTTTCGTATTTGTTTATTTCCTTCTTTTGTTATCGTTAGGGACGCTCATTGTGAGACGTTTAAAAGCATTTAAAATCAAAGATTATCCTTTTTACCTCAATCATATCGGTTTGTGGCTTTTTTTATTTGCATTAGGTTTAGGAGCAGCCGACATGAAACGATATACTATGTATGTACAGGAAGGAGAAACCGAACACCGTGCTTACGATAAAGAGGAATCGATCCATGAACTACCGGTAACTATCCGGTTGAATGATTTTATTCTTGAAGAATATCCGCCTCATCTTGTGATCATGGATAGAAAAACAGGCGATATTCAACCGGTTAATAAGCCGGAACAACTTCAGTTGGAAGAAAATCCCATGAAAGGTAAATTAGGGCAATGGAATATCTTCATAAAAGAATATCTTCATCAAGCCATCCGGAGCAAGGACGGTACTTATATACCTACCACTATGCAAGGAGTTTTCCCGGCTGTATTTGTAGAAGCGGTACATATTTCTACAGGGGAAACCAAAGAAGGCTGGGTATGTGGTGGAAACACTCTTTTGTCTTTTAAAACACTCCATTTGGATAACAAATTATCTATAGTTATGACTCCTCCCGAACCGAAGCGATTCATTTCCGATATAGATGTCATTGCTCCCAATGAAAAGAGTGCACATACTCTACTGGAGGTGAATAAGCCTTACAGAGCCGGAAACTGGATGATCTATCAAACGGGATACGATACCGAAGCGGGCAAATTATCTGATTATAGTACTATGGAACTGGTATACGATCCATGGGCTATCCCCGCTTACGCAGGCATCTTATTACTAGCTTGCGGATCTGTTTGTATGCTATGGACAGGAAACAGAAGGAAGGAGGCTACTCATGACATGGAATGATTTTATTTGGTTTGCTATTCCCGCCCTGTTATTATGGATTACGGCAGGAATATTAGTATATACAAAAACAAAAAAGACCATTATTGACGGAATAATGATTGCAGGGATCGCCGTTTTTGCTTCATTTATTGTAGGCTTATGGATAGGTCTTGAACGTCCGCCCATGCGTACTATGGGAGAAACCCGCTTGTGGTATTCTTTCTTTCTCTCTGTGATCGGATTTATCACTTACAAACGCTGGAAATACGACTGGCTCCTTTCTTTCAGTTGCCTGATGGCTTGTGTATTTACGTGTATCAATTTATTAAAACCGGAGATCCATTCCAAGAACCTGATGCCGGCTTTGCAAAGTATATGGTTCGTTCCGCACGTTACATCGTATATTTTATCGTATGCTATGCTGGGCGCTGCAACCATCGCATCTTTTATCCAACTCTATAAATTAAACAGGCATAGCAAAGACGACAAACTTTATCATTTAATCGATAATCTGATCTATTCCGGTTTCGGATTTCTTATGTTGGGACTTCTGATGGGTTGTGTCTGGGCCAAAGAAGCATGGGGACACTACTGGTCGTGGGATCCGAAAGAGACCTGGGCTTTAATAACCTGTGCGGCTTACCTGATTTACATTCACATGCGTCTTCGCAACGAATATATCAGGCTAACCTTATGGGTTATCCCAATAGCTTTTGTCTTATTAATGATTACCTGGATAGGTGTAAATTACCTGCCTTCAGCACAAGGCAGTATCCATACTTATTCCTGACCCAGTGAATTCCTAATGTAACTTGAGCGGTACTTTCAAAAATACAGTATCTTTTAGTTTCATTTTAATACTTTATTGGGAGAGATTGACTATTTTTGTAACAAACGATTCATTGTTTAATTTATAAAAATCATCCCTTATGGAGAAATCAGCACATATATTAGTTAACATTTCCAAAATCTTATTATCCCTATTTCTAATTGTATGCATGACTTCCTGTCAAAAAGAGGAAATTCAGGTATCTCCTTCGGAATACGATCTTGCATTCCATGATTTATCTCTAACGTGGGATGAAGGGATACCTTTAGGAAATTCCATCCTGGGGTCTCTTATCTGGGAAAAAGATAATTCGTTGCGGATGTCTCTGGACAGGATTGATTTGTGGGATCTACGTCCTACGGATAGCTTATCCGGCCCTAATTTCCGTTACGATTGGGTATATCGGCAAGTACTTAAAAAGGATTATTATCCTGTTCAGAAAAAATTAGATCATCCTTACGATCAACTTCCCGCCCCGGCTAAGATACCGGGAGCCGGACTTGAATTTTCACTTTCCCATACAGGCAAACCGGATTCCGTACGTCTCTATTTAAATAATGCGTTATGTGAAGTGTTCTGGAAAAACGGAATGAAAATGCAGTCTTTTGTTCATTCCAATGAACCGGTAGGTTGGTTCCGTATTCAAAATGCTGAAGAGTCTTTTATTCCGGAACTTATTCCTCCCCTATATGCAGATGATGAAGATAATCCGGGAGAAGCAAGTCCCGTAACCGGACAAGATCTCAGAAGACTTGGATATACTCAGGGAAAAGTAATTCAGGAAGACAATAAGATCAGCTACCATCAAAAAGGCTGGGGGGATTTTTATTACGATGTAGTGGTAAAATGGGAAAAGAAAAACAATGAAATAACAGGAGTCTGGAGTATTACTTCTTCTTTATCGGAGGACAAAGCAGAAGAAATGATAGATAAAGCCCTGGAACGAGGTATAAATACCGATTATCAAACGCACATGACTTTCTGGAATAATTTTTGGGATAAGTCTTCTGTCCAAATACCGGATCCTGTTTTAGCCAGGCAATACGCGAATGAAATCTATAAACTAGGCTCAACTGCCAGGGAATATTCCTATCCGATCTCTTTACAGGCGGTATGGACAGCCGACAACGGCAAATTACCTCCCTGGAAAGGAGATTATCATCATGACTTAAATACTCAATTAAGCTACTGGCCTTGTTATACAGGAAATTACCTTACTGAAGGATTAGGTTACCTGAATACTTTATGGGATCAGAAAGAAACAAATAAAGAATATACAAAAACCTATTTTGAAAAAGAGGGATTGAATGTTCCCGGGGTTGCTACTTTAACCGGGGAACCTATGGGAGGCTGGATTCAGTATTCTCTCTCTCCTACCGTATCTGCATGGCTGGCTCAACATTTTTACCTTCATTACAAATATTCCGCAGATAAAGATTTCCTGAAAGAAAAAGCATATCCTTACATAAAAGATGTAGCTGTTTTTCTGGAAGAAATAACTTATTTGAATGAAAACGGTCAGAGGCAATTACCGATCAGTTCCAGTCCTGAAATTTTCGACAACAGTGTCAACGCCTGGTTCCAGACACTTACCAATTATGATTTAAGTTTAATCCGTTTTATTTTCAAGGCAGCTGCCGAATTAGCTTCAGACTTAACTCTTACAGAGGAAGCCTCTCACTGGAATACTCTTATGGCTCAAATGCCTGCATTTGATACGGATGAACAGCATTGCCTGACTTTTGCACAAGGAGTGCCTTATTCAAGTTCCCATAGACATTTCTCTCATGCAATGGCTATCCATCCTTTGGGGCTCATTGACTGGAGTCATGGTGAAAAAGATCAAAAAATTATACAATCGACCATTAACAGATTAGATAGTGTAGGCCCTGACTACTGGGTAGGTTATTCGTACAGTTGGCTGGGAAACATGAAAGCCCGGGCAAGAGATGGAAAAGGTGCTGCCGAAGCATTACGTACTTTTGCCGAATGCTTCTGTCTCAGAAACACCTTCCATGCGAATGGAGACCAATCGAAAACGGGAAAATCACTTTTTACTTACCGTCCTTTCACTTTGGAAGGTAATTTTGCTTTTGCTTCCGGAATACAGGAAATGTTAATTCAAAGTCATACAGGTGTAATTCATTTATTTCCGGCCATACCTTTGGATTGGGAGGATGTTTCTTTCAAAAATATGAGAACATACGGAGCTTTTTTGATTTCTGCCAAAAAAAGAAATGGTGAAGTTAAATCGGTGGGTATCGAATCGGAAAAAGGAGGAATGGTACAGATAAAGAATCCTTTCAACAAAGAATTTATTATCCACGGAAGAACCGATTATATAGTAGAAAATGATATTATTGAATTAAATATGCAAGCCGGAGAGAGAGTAATCCTGGAATTATCCGATTTATAATATTTAATATTTTAATACTCTACTCTTATTCATAAAACATTGACCTATCATCTTATATCTTATTAAATGAAACAAGGATCCATTTTAGTTGTAGACGATAATAAAAACGTATTAACAGCTTTACGTTTGTTGCTTAAGAATCACTTTCAGGAAGTAAACCTCCTGTCATCCCCCAACCAGCTTATAACAAGCATCAGGAATCATAATCCGGATATTATTCTTTTGGACATGAATTTTTCGGCAGGAATAAATACCGGAAATGAAGGTTTATTCTGGTTGAGCGAAATAAAAAAGAACGACCCGGATCTACCGGTAGTATTATTTACAGCTTATGCAGATATAGAATTGGCTGTAAAAGCTTTAAAGCAAGGAGCCAGTGATTTCGTAGTAAAACCCTGGGATAATACTAAACTAATTACAACCTTACAAACGGTTTATTCTTTACGTCAGTCCAGAAAAGAAATAAAAAAGTTAAAAGAGAAGCAAAATATATTACAGGAAGAATTAGTAAAAGAACAGGATATTTGCTGGGGAAATTCCGAATCCATGAAGGCTCTGCACCGAATGATCCAGAAAGTTTCAAAAACAGATGTAAACATTTTAATTACAGGGGAAAACGGAACGGGAAAAGAAGTTGTAGCCAGAGAAATACACAGGCTTTCCCACAGGAAGAGTGAAGTTTTGATCTCAGTAGATATGGGAGCCATCACAGAAACTTTATTTGAAAGTGAGCTATTCGGCCATGTCAAAGGTGCTTTTACAGACGCCAAAACGGATCGGGCAGGTAAATTTGAAGCCGCAGATCATGGAACCTTATTTCTCGATGAGATTGGAAATCTATCCTACACCTCTCAGGCGAAATTACTAACAGCTTTGCAATCCCGACAAATTATACGAGTCGGAGGCAATAAACCCATTCAGGTAGATATTCGACTGATCAGCGCAACCAACTCCAATCTGGATGAAGCGGTGCAGAAAGGACTATTCCGGGAAGATTTGCTTTATCGTCTTAATACCATTCAACTGGAAATACCGGCATTGAGGGAACGTAAAGAAGATATTCCCCTCCTTGCGGATTTTTTTCTAAAAAAATACAACAGGAAATACAATAAAGAAATTCTGCTCTCTACGGAAGCTATAAATCATTTAAAAAAATACCATTGGCCCGGTAATATACGGGAATTACAACATACTATAGAAAAAGAAATCATACTCTCCGACAATAAATTATTGTTGCCTGAGGATTTTTACTTAAATAAATCATCGGTTATGGATTTTTCTCTGGAAAATATGACTTTAGAAGAAGCTGAAAACCTCCTGATACAGAATTCCCTCAAAAAAAATAATAATAATTTATCTGTTGTTGCTCAGGAATTAGGAATTACCCGTCCAACTCTTTATAGTAAAATAAAGAAATACAATATCGACATTTAATAAAACTTTAATATGTTCAAATCGATCCAATACAAACATCATTTATTTGTTATTCTTCTCGTAATTACCGTTGCTACGGGAACCTATTTGGCTATAACGCATCAGTATGTGCCAACAATTGTTTGCGGAATATTAACACTTATATGGATTCATCAGTTAAATATTACTTACAGGCGATACAATGAAAATTTCAATTTCCTTTTGAATGCTCTGGACAATGGCGACTATTCTTTCCATTTCTCTACGAACAAACTGTCGCTGAGAGAAAAAGAATTAAATACAATGATGAATTGGATTAAACAGATTCTAACCAATGCAAAAAATGAAGTTATTGAAAATGAAAGTTTCCTGAGTACTGTTATGGAATCCGTTCCCATCGGAATACTTATTATTGATGAGCGTGGTATTGTACAGTCAGTTAATAAATCAACCTTAGATATGCTGGGAATGCCTATTTTCACACATATCAACCAGTTAAAATCTATCAATGAAAGCTATCCGCAATTATTCCGCTATTTAAAAAAAGGTGATCAACTACAAATACCTGTTCTGACAGAAAAAGAAGAAATCCAAATTAGCGTGCAAGTTTCAGAGATAAAAATGAAAAGAGGTAATATGCGCGTTATTACACTAAATAATATCGGAAATGAGCTGGAAAGTAAAGAAATGGATTCCTGGATACGGTTGATTCGAGTGATGACTCATGAGATAATGAATTCCATCGCACCTATTAGTTCTCTAAGCGAAACCATGTTGTCTCTTAATAAAGACGAAGACATCCCTTCGGAAGAAATAAAACAAAATACTTTAGATGCTTTTGAAACAATCAGGGATACAGCTTCGGGATTATTATCTTTTGTCGATTCCTACAGGAAATTTACGGCAATCCCTATCCCCAGAAAAACAAATTTTAATCTTTATCATTTATTGGATAAAGTTATTCAATTGTATGAAACCCAGGTGAAGGAAAATAATATTGAAATCCAATTTGAAAAAGAAAATGCTAATTTCGATATATATGCAGATCCGAGCCTTTTGAATCAGGTATTGGTTAACCTCATGAAGAATGCCCTGGAAGCGGTTCTCGAAAAAGAGAATAACAATACAGGAGAAGGAGATAAAACGAAAAAGATTAGACTATCAGCCTATAAGTACGAAGACGGAAAAACAATCATTAATATAGGAAATACAGGACAGCCTATTTCTGAAGATATTTTACCGAATATCTTTATTCCTTTTTTCACAACAAAATCAAGCGGATCAGGTATTGGGCTGAGTGTTTCCCGCCAGATTATTCGTTTACATGAAGGAAAATTACAACATTTTGTGAGCCCGGAAGGAATGACAGTATTTCAAATATCCTTGAATTCATAAAATATATCAGTAAAAACTAATTATGCAATTCTTTCAGTATATTTGTTCTCTCCATCCTATAATCAGGAACTACGGTCTGAGAATTTATGTCTGTTGTTTTCACTGGTTCACATTTATCTACAAAAATAAATCCGTCAAAATGGACAGGAAAACAATTGTACTGATATTCCATGTTCTCCAAATAATTATTTCCTATACTTCGATAAAACATATTCTCTTTATTCATACTCGAAGTAGAGTAATAAAAACAAGGCTTTTGAAGCTTTAAACATTCCTGTTCCAAACTATTGTTCGGAGGAGAGGTTAAAGCTTTAACAGAATATAAATAAGGATCCTGATTCGTTGCTTCCGTAGAAAAAGAACCTTCTCCCGTATGTAAAGCTATCACATGGTATTGTTCTCCATATTTCCACTTCAAATAGTAGCCCACAGAATTAATATTCGGAAATAAGCTGATATCTCCTTTCTTACTTACATGGCTTGCATGTGCTACCAAAGCAGTAGTTTCTCCTTTTTCCGTATATTGATTTATAAATTTCTCTATATTTTTATACATTGAAAAATCATGAGATCTCTTCCTATGAAAATTCACACTGTATTCTACATCCTGTGTATACCTGGTCATTTGTAATAATCCATATAACAAATCCTGAAAAGCAGAGGTACCCATTAATTCTTCGAGTTCCCGTGAAGTACGAACTAAATTAATAGCAGATGATATATTACCCTGATGAATGTATGAAAGCAACTGCGGAATAACTTGTATTGATGAGTCAGTGTAAAATGCATAGACATAATCAAACAAAGGATTGGTCAAAGTATTATAATTATTTTCAACCATTCCCTGAATAGTAACTTTTTTTTGCTTCGATTCATTGTACTTTCTCAACCAAACCAAAAAATCAACTATTTCTTCTTCTGAAAGTAAATTATTTACTGCATATTCTTTTATTTTATCAAGGTAGTTATTACCTACAATTCCCTGAATATAAAGGTTCCATAAAAATACATCATACATGTCAAGTTCAAATAAAATAAGTTTACAATTATTGGACTCGACCAAAGCCTTTAACAATTCCATTTCTATATGATTCATAGTTTTACTGCCATAAATACTTTCCCCGATTCCTATAATTTTTTTATCAGGTGGAATTACTAGTTTCCAATCGTCGTTTTTATACACGGATAATTCATAA
>JAJBTS010000156.1 GCA_020860885.1 Bacteroidales bacterium | reverse complement strand
CTCTGAGGGTTGTTCGGGCATCCTTTCTTTACGTGCTACTTCTAAAACTGCTTTCTTATCATTACTAAGTAGAAGTCTTTCATATAAGCCGGAATTAATTTGACGTTCTAATTCTCTCCCTGTCCAATTATTATTTATTGCTTCCAGTTCATAATATTCTCTTTTATCTTCATTGTTTATTTGAATTAAAAGCCTATATTGAAACCAATTTAATTGTGAACGCAGTGCGTTCATATTTGGATAAGTGCGATAAAACTGACGGCAAAAAGCTAACTGGCGGTAAGAAAATCCACTTCCAAACTCCCTCTCTATTTTCTTTGCAAGTTCTTTTAGCAGTTCGGTTCCATAATCAGCCCTCTCTTTTCCCTCTTGTTCTTCTTCAAAAATACGCTTCCCAATGCTCCAATACATTTTTACACGCTCAATGTCAACATGGTGTATAGCTTTATCTCTTGAAGTAAGGATAATATTTTTTATGTCAGTAATAAACTGCGTTCTTATTTTTGGAAGATTCATATTATTTTATGATTTTAAAGATGCTGTACCGAAACTATGGTTCAGCCTCTATATATTGGAATGTTTTAACAACGCTAAGGCGTTTAATCTTAAGTAAATAAACAATACTAAAGGGGCTATCTTGCTTTTAGATAGCCCCTTGGTATGTACAATTTTAATAGAATAGATTATTGTGCTGTAACTTCTATCACTTTACTATTCATCTGCCCTGTAGTAAACACATCCAGGCTGACTTTCATTAAGAAATCTCCGGAGAAAGTTTGTCCATGGCTTCTTAGATTTGATTTCCGCTCCGGCATAACATTGATTTCTTCTACTTTATACTGTTTGGCAGGATCTAACCCTTGCAGTTTTATTGTCATCATTTTTTCTCCCATTCGGGGATGGATGTCGTAAGCAAATAGGACTGCTTTGGATTTGTTTTCATTGGCATACATAACAGCCATGTGATTGGTTTCGTAAGGAGAAACCAACCGGTATTGATCTCCGTCTAATATTACGGGTTTTAACCGTTTGTAGTCTTGTACTGCTTGTTGACAGAATTTTTGTTCATTTTCTTTCATCTCGTGTGTGCGGATATCGAATCCCATTTTACACATCATAGCTACATCTACACGGAATTTGATACTTGCACGGCTGTTCCAACTGGTCACATGCGCATCCATTGCTTTAGCCGGGAAGAACTGTGAAAATCCCCACTGGATATAGATACGCTCTACGGGATCCGTATTGTCGCTGCACCAGAATTCGGTGAAATATTTCAACGATTCGTAATCGCAACGGCCTCCGCCTCCTGCACAAAGCATCATAGGAAGATTGGGATACTTCTCTTTCACCCGTTGGAAAACATTCACAACTCCGCGGTTGTGGTCGATATACAATTGATTCTGTTTGGTCTTCAGATAAGGAGAATAAATATTTGTGATCGGACTGTTGCAATCCCATTTCAGAAAAGCGATGTCCGGATTCTCAGTCATCAGGTTATCTACGACTCCGAAAACGAAATCCTGTACTTTCGGATTACTCAGGTCCAGTACCAGCTGACTTCTGTAATAATAAGGCTCGCGATTAGGTAACCGGATCGCCCAATCGGGATGTTTCTCGATTAATTCGCTTTTAGGGCTTATCATTTCCGGTTCAATCCAGATACCGAATTTTACACCTTTCTCTTTTGCTTTTTCTACCAGGAAGGGAATTCCATGAGGTAGTTTTTCTTTATTTACCTGCCAGTCGCCCAATCCCTGGGTAGCGCTGTTGCGGGGATATTTATTTCCGAACCAGCCATCGTCTAATAAGAACATATCTACTCCCAGCATTTTGGCTTCTCCCATAATGTCTTCAAGTTTAGCTTCATCAAAATCGAAGTAAGTAGCTTCCCAATTGTTGAGCAAAGTCAGCCGGTCGCCTTTGCCGTCTTTGAGCTGATAGTTCCGGGCCCACGTATGAAAATTGCGGCTGGCTTTACCGGTTCCTTCGGTACTGATCGTGAAAATAAACTCAGGAGTAACGAATGTTTCTTTCGGATTCAATTCATAATTGGATGCATACGGATTGATTCCGGAGATAACTCTTAGGTTTCCGGCATTATCCACTTCGAAAGTGAATTGGAAATTTCCGGACCATCCTAATGTTCCTAATACTACATTTCCCTGGTTTTCCTGCGCGGGTTGGCCGAGTCCTAATTCGAAAAAAGGAGAAACGTGCATGGCCGCACGGGAACCCAGTTTTGTTTCAAGAATCTTTTTACCGAAATGCAAAGGCTGGGTACTCATTCGAGCTTCCATAGCCCAGTCTCCACTGAATTCGGTTAAGAAATAATCCGTGTTTTCGAAATAAAGCATAGAAGATGCATACCGGCTTATGGTAACCGGTTTTTTTTCTTCATGCGTTATTTCCGTCCATGTTTTTATAATATTTTCTTTCCCGAACGTTTTATACACCAATTTAACATCCACCGGATAAACATCGTCTTTCAGATAAATAACGGTTTCTTTTATATTGGCATCAATGGTTTTGCTCTCATGGGAAACATACCGGAAAATAGAAGTCATGTTTCCATCGTTGTGTTGAATAGCAAAAGCCGGTTCAAAGAAATCCTCCGCGCCGGAAGCAGGATAAACTTCCCATCCCCGTGCGGAAACACTACCTTCCGATCCGCCTTTCAAACTAACGAAAAGAGATTTGAAATCCGATTCGTTCATCAGTTTTGGTCCCAAATACGCCTGGTAAATCCGTTTGCTTTGAGCAATGCGTATTACCAGATCCAGATCGTTGGTGGAAATACGAATAAATTCATTCTGCGCATTCATGTGAAAAGAGAAGATAATAAAAAAAAGTAATTAATAAACAGATTTTTTTCATTGCAATATATATTTTATAAAGATATTTCGCCGACAATATTCACGATGCGTGTTTTTTCAGTATTTGTCCAATGAGTTACTTTACCGTTGTCTTTAGCAAATTTAATCTGATAATCCGTATTGTCTTTAATGGATTCCTGATTATCCAGAATAGTTACACCTACCTGGTATTTACCCGTTAGACCGGGATTAACACTCCCCGATAGGCTGTGAACAAGGAGTTCATTGGGTTTCCCACTGGCCCAGGGCTGCCAGCTTTTAGGATTAACAGAATCTAATCGGATCTCTTTCTCGATTGTACCTTGTTCATTAATAAAAACAAGGTTTACAGATTTGGGATTATGGACGGTTGCAAAACCTGTATTTGTAATTTGTATGTCGTAAAGCATATCCTGGTTTTCTTTACTGAAAGAAGCTTCTTTTACATTCAGGCGATATCCCAGGTGATCACGAACAAACTGATAAAAAGAACGGGCAACGATTTCACCTTCTTCCACAAAATAATTTTCATCGTAAAATACTTCCAGCTTATCCAATTTCTCAGGAAATACTTTTTGTGTTCTCCAATGTTTAATATTGTTGTAAAAATTCTGGGTTACATCTAAGGCCACATAATGATGAATTTTCAGAAAATGAAACAAAGCATCCGTATCCAGCATGAAATCAAGTCCCCATGTCGGATCGGTTTTTCCTTCGTGAGGAACTTCTCCGCTCACATACGCTTCGAACGATTCGCGTGCAACCTGTTTGTATTGAGCATCGTTCATGCAGAAATCACTTCCTCCGCAAGCCATAGGATGTTGTCCGCCAGTGAAATAATCATTATTGAAACCTATACGGTTGTAGTCTGCAGTGCTTATTTCAGGCTTCAGATTGTTTTTCCTGCCGCAGTATCTCATTTCCATTCCATAACCTTCCGGAATTCCTTTAAGGAGTTCTTTCATGGCTTCATTATTTCTGGAACCCAGATCCGGGTTCCACTCTCCCCATTGTCCTAAAAATCCTGATTGAACGACAGAAATAACGTCTATATTCTGGGAAATAACAGGAGCTAACTGTTTGATATGTTTGATTGTTCTATCGGCAGAAGGGTAACCTGCAGATGTATGTTCGTTGCGGTAAGCGAAACGCAGAATGGCTTTGTATCCGCTTTCCCTCAGGGAATCGAACAATTTTTGGATGTTTTTTATTCCTGCTTCCGGAATTACATCCACGTCGCGGAATTCCGGGAGATACATATACAATTGCGTAAGTTTGATACTATCTTCCTGAACTTTCAATTCTTCCGTCCGGGTTTGAACAAAACCATCGGGAAAATATTCAAATTCCTCATCCGGTTCGAGGATTTGTCCTACTCCCGAACCGTAAGGATTATACATTTCACCTTCTGTTTTTGTGATCACAAAATTGCATTCCAAATGGAATCCTCTGTCGGGATTGCCTAGAGCTTCTTTATGGACTATTTCTTTCTCTTCAACCGAAGAAAGAAAGATTGTCTGGGCCTGAATATTACTTGCAATAAAAACAAGTAAAAAAGCTATGGATGATAAATGCTTCATGATTAAATAGTTATTTTACAAGTAATTTAGTTGTTTTTCCTTCTACGGTAACCAGATAAATTCCCGGAGGAAGCTGTTTCTCTTTATTCACTTTTATTCCTTCAATCGTATGTATGGTATAGTTATCACTTCCTTCCACTATCACATAACGGTTGCGGGAATAGACTTTGAAAATATTTTCTCCATCTATAACGGGAGTACTGGTCCAGTAGCCTTCGACTTTCTTAAAGAACCATGCAAAGGTACTATTCAGGCTTTCATTTTCATCGTAAAAATCAGGGTATTTCTTTTCGCTGTTTGATGCATTCAGATAGCGGTAAACACCGTCTTCTTCTTCGCCGGATATTTCAAACTGTCCTCTTTGCAAATATTTTGTTGTCCATCCCTTATCAGAAGATAAATCTGTGGTTGCCTGAGTATATTTATAAAATTCGTTGGTTACGGATTTCGCCTGAATAAGATTTTTAGTAACTTTATTGATCAAATGTACCTTTTCCTCGTTGGCTGCATTCGATTTCTTCACTACTTTCCATTGTTGATACTCATTACTTTCCTCAATCGTTTCCAAAGTAAAGTTTACATATGGAAAGCTCTCCGTAGCTGCATCTTTGATACCTTTATCTTTATAATCGGGGTGTGCGCTACTGATGTAATACCATATTTCTTTATCGTCAGTACTATATTCTATTTCAAACTTTTCAAATTCAACAAATTTGAATTTTGAATTTGCAGTAGCGTTGTAGGTAGAAACTTCAAGCATAAGAACATAATTCCGGTTGTCCCAGTTACTTCCCTGGTGAGCATAGATATTGGAACTTCCTCCTCCTGTGGGTACTTTTGTAGATTTGATATTGAAATAATTTCCAATTTTTATCAATTCCCATTCGGCTGCAGGATTTTCATTGAGTATCATATTGCTGATTTTTTTGGCTGAATCGAAACCTGCGTCAATTTTTGCCCCTGTCGATTTATTGATAATGGTATATTTATTATTTTCTATTTCGAAACGCCACAGTTGAGTGGCCGTTTTGGCTTTATCTGCGGTGTCGGCCATAGCTCTTCCGTATACTTTATTGTTTTCAGCAGTAAAAACAAGGTTGGCACGGTCGCTTTCCCCTTCTACCTGAATGTAGTACCAGAAAGGATCTTCTGCTGTACTTGCCAGAGGTGATTGGGAAAAAACTTTTGAGAGACTAAGCGTCAGTATAATAATTGCGAATAAAATTCTTTTTTTTCATGATTGTAATATTTTCTTTAATGAATAAAAATTAAAACTCAATTTCTCCGATTATATTAACCGCGTGAGTTTCGTTGTACCAATGGATAACTGCTTGATTGTCCGTTGCGAATTTGATGCAATACGCCGGTTCATTCTTAACGGTCGGCTGGCTATCCGGTATCCAGATACCTACTTTATATTTACCGGAAAGATCCACAAGGGTTTTTCCTGAGATGGTATGAGTCAGTAATTCCGTAGGCTTCCCTTTTTCCCAAGGTTGCCAATCTCTTGGATTTACATCCGTGAGTTCTATTTCTTTAGCAATTTCATTATTTTCATTGATCCATACCAGATATACAGGTTTAGGATTAAGCACAGTAGCAAAACCTGTATTGGTAATTTTAATATCGTAAACAAATTCATTGCCTTCCTTTTTCAGGACCGGATCTTTCATTACATTCAGGCGGTAACCCAAATGATCTCTGATAAACTGATAAAGGGTGCGAGGAACTCTTTGTTGGTTGTTTCCTTCAATAAAATAATTTTCATCAAAGAAAATATTGTTTTTCTCCAGCTTGTCGGGATATACTGCTGCTGTTTTCCAATACGTAATATTATCTTTGAAGTTTTGAGTAATATCCATCGCTGAATAGTGATGATCTTTGAGTACTTTTAATACGCTGTCGGGTTCCATAATAATGTCGAATCCCCAGGGAGGTCCTTCGTTGTACGGAACTTCTCCTCTCATATAAAAAGTAAAAGATTTATCAGCAACCTGTTTATAGTCGGCGCTGTTCATGCACCAGTCGCTGCTTCCGCAATTTTTTAATCCTGTAGTAAAATAATCGTTGCAAAAACCAATGTAATTCATTTGTGAAGCAGTCAGAACGGAGGCTAGGCTATTTCTTATATCGATGTATCGAACGACCATTCCGTATCCTTCCGGAATAATTTCAAACATGGTTTTTGCTATGGATGTATTCTGACTGGCAGTAGTATACCGAGGGCTCCATTCTCCCCATGTTCCTATTAAACCGACTTCTACAACAGCGACCACATCCCAGTTTTGTCGGATAAGAGGTTTCAGTTGTTCTAAATGCTTCATTGTACGGCTGTATCCCGGATTTTTTCCAGAGTGGCCATTGCCTATGGTCCCGTCGTCGCGGCTGTAAGCAAAACGCAATATGGCTTTTACTTTGTGTTCCCTTAAGCCATCAAAGAGAGTTTGTATATTTTTTAATCCCGCTTCCGAAATTACATCCGTATCCCAGAAAGCTGTTAAATAGATATACAATTAAGTAATAGTTATAGAATCTCCTTCGGACTGGAAATCCTGATTCCGTTTATCCATAAATCCGTCGGGATAAGATTCAACTCCCACCTGGCCTTGTCCGGCTCCCCTGCCGTAAGGGTTCGGGATATATCCTTCCGTATCGAATACCTGATAAATAGATTCCAGATGCAGCCCCCTGTCGGGATTCCATAACGGTTTTTTGTCTACGGGCGCCATAGACTCTACCGACGACACAAATAGATCTTGTGCGCTTACGGAGATCGTAAAGCACAAAAAAGATAATAAAAATAAGGTAGTTTTTGTGAACATTGTTTTTTGTGGATTAAATTTAATATTATATGGTATTCTGTTTCAGAATGACATTTTGAGCTAGCGTTATTTTTGTTGAAAAGGATTCCCCGGTTCTACCTTAACCCAAAGTTCCCGGGCTTCACCTGCTTCACCCGCACTGTTCGTCGTAAAGTATTTAATAAGTAAAAATCTTCCCTCATTGGTAAGTTCGTAATTTAGCCTGTTTTTTCTGTTGTTATCATTAGGATTGGTATACGATTGATCGACGTTTTCCGTATAACTATCCTCTGAATTGATTTCAAAAGAACCCAGAGCCGTAATATTAGATGTTTGTTGACTCAGGACCATATTATAAAAACTTCCGTCTTTATTTAAGAACTTGAAAGCAGGTGTGCGACGTAATTGAATATCTTCCGGATTTTCGGGGTTAGGTACTAAAATACACATCTGCCATACACCTACTAATCCATGAGTCTCTTCAGCGTTGCTTTTACCAGCAGAAATTGCTGCTTCTTCCTGTGCTGTCCCATATAAAAATGGAATACTTGTTAAAATAAATAATAAAAAAAGTTTTTTCATGATTCTAAAAATAATTAGGTTATTGTTTCTTTGTTTTTAATTTGTTTTTGTATGGGTATTTAATTCTTTTGCTTTAGTGGGTTGGAACGATTTTCTCCGCCCACTAAAGCAACCATTATATTTCCTTAGTATGCAAATCCTGTCTTCTTGGTAATTTCCGAAGTATTATTCACCGGAATCAGAGTGAAACCCCAGTTGTATTCCTGATTCGCATAGATACTGTATTCGGGCAGAGGTCTTGCACCCCAACTGTTGTACCCTGCCACTCCGTATTGTTTCATATCTACGCATACTTCCACAAAATCACGGGGAATGATATCCGCTGCGTGAGTATGTTTGGGTAAGTTATTTTTTGCATTTTCAAGACTTTGATCTTCGGGCAAAGGAATGTTGTTTTCATCCACTCTTTTATAAGATGGGGCAATATTCCTGAACTGATAAGGTTCATCAGAATTTTCATCATCAAAGTCTTCTACCGGATTTCTTAAGGCATTAAACCCAATGGTATTGTCAGCTTCAATGAGCAACCCTTTTCCATTTTTCTGATTTAAAGCCACCCAACGGGTTTCCGTATGATGTCCGTTTTCCTGAGGGCGAACATAGGGATGATACAGATCTTCAGCGGTTGTTTGATAGAGGCCCACTAAAGTGCCTTTGTTTCTATCCAGATAATTTTCTTCCGGGCCACGTCCCAGATATTGCACCTGATTCATGGATGCGGGCAGGCGAAAACGAACACCAATGCGGGGTACCTCGAGTTGGGATGTTTTCGTCCTTTGTTCTTCAGCTCCTACGCCTGTTGCTCCGGATACTGTAAATTCCATTGCTGCACGGGATAGACCAGCTTCCCGTTCGTCGGCGTCTGCAGAAGTAAAACGTATTGCGGCATTTACAATTCCGGAAGGATAAATTTTATAATTCACTATATAATAGTTTCCTGCAGCCAGAGCATACGTAACAGACATATTTGCTACAGAGCCTTCCACTTTTACCTCCGCATCCGCTATTTTAAAATCTTTGCTGGATTCTTTCCATACCTGTAGACGATGAGGCGCTTTATTTCCATAATCGTTATCTGTGGGCCCACGCCAAAAGTTGGGTTGGATTCCAAAACCATCTTTGAAGTACTCTTCACCATCCACTTTATAAGATGTAACAATACCTTGTTGCTTATCAAATACGAAATTTACTTTGGATGAAGTTACAGACAAAATATTTCCATTGTTAGAAACCGCTAACTGAGGCCCGCTGGTATTCTTAAATACTGTTTTTTTCAGCTTTGACAGGCAGCAGAAATTGCTCATGAGCAATAACGTGTCCGATAGGAGTAAGGGGTTCCGGTTCCTTTGTTGTTACTTCAAAATTCAGAAAGTATTCTACTCCTGGTTTTGCTTTCAGATTTGCAACAGGAATCGTTACAACAGTAGAATCCTGAGGTGCCAGACTAATGTTTAATACCGATTCTTTTATCTGTTTCCCGTTTTCGAGTATTTTATATTTAACAGTATATCTGGAAAGGTCTGAGAAATAAAATCGATTTCTTACTTTAACTTTTCCGGTTTTTAAATCGTCTGCTTCAAACGCAACGTTTTGATGAACATACTTCACTTCAGCCATTGCCGGATGAGGATGCTGATCCGGACCTACGATTCCATCCGCAACAAAGTTTCCATCCGAGGGTTGGTTTTCTCCGAAGTCACCACCGTATGCCCAGATTTCCCGTCCGTTTTTTACATACTTCACAGCGTGGTCTATCCATTCCCAGATATATCCTCCCTGAAGGATAGGATATTTGTAAATAGCCTGCCATTGGTCCCAAAGATTTCCGCTGGAATTCCCCATAGCATGAGAATATTCGGAAGGTACAACAGGAATTGCGACATTGGTTCTTTCGTATCGGGATTCCGGAAATCCTGTTACTCCCCATATGGTTGCACCTCCGGTTTCACCCAGTTCAATAAGTCCTTCCGCTGATGGATATTGAGGAACATACATATCTGTGTTCCATTCCCATTTGGCTCGTTCGTAGCATACCGGGCGTTCCATCATATCCTTATCGAGGTATTTCAGTAAGGTATAGCCTGCGTAGAAGTTACGTCCGTTTCCGGCTTCGTTTCCTAATGACCAAATAGTGAGCGAAGCATAATTCTTATTCCGTTCGAACATATTCCTGAAACGGGACATATGGCTTTCCATGTAATCCAGATTATCTCCTAAAGTAGCTCGGTTGTATCCGTCTATATGACCCACAGTACCTTTTCTCTGATCGTCCATAAAGCGATCGTAATACATCCCGTGAGACTCGATATTTGCTTCGTCGTAAACATAAAGTCCATACACATCGCACATTTCATAGAATTTCCTGTCTTGTGGGTAATGACTCAATCGAACTGAATTTATATTGTTGAGACGCATGATTTCGAAATTCCGGATCATTTGCTCCGGCTTAACATAATGTCCGTCTTCAGTTGTTTCGTGGATGTTTACTCCCTTCAGTTTAATGGGTTGATTGTTTATGTAAAACGACCATAAATTTCTGTCGCCAACTTGTAATCCGCTGTTCTTGATTTCTATTTTACGGAATCCGACGCGAAAAGGAACGACTTCAGTGGTTCTTCCGTTTTCTTCGATAGTCATTAATAATTGATAGAGATTCGGATATTCCGAAGTCCATTTTTTTACATCCTCAATGGTTTGATCAAATTTCACTGTTTTCTTCCCATTGGCTTCTATTTTTGCATTTTGATTGGCTGTTCCTACGATGTTTCCCTTATCATCTTTTAGCTCATATTTTACCAAAACAGACTTTTCTGAGTTGTTGGTGTTTTTTTACATCAATGGCTAGTGTAAAAACGCCGTCTTTATATTCTTTATCCAAAGTAGATTTTATCCTGAAATCCTGAATAGCTGTTTTCGGTTGTGACCAGATGAATACATCCCGTTCAATACCACTTACCCGGAGAAAATCCTGACTTTCCAGAAAGCTTCCTGTGCTCCAACGGAAGATCTTAAGGGTAAGTACATTTTTCCCGGTTTTCACATACGGATTGATTAAAAACTCAGCCGGGTCTTTCGAATCTTCGCTGTAACCGACTTCCTGTCCGTTTATATATACATATACTCCTGATTTAGCACCTGCAATATGCAGGAAAATATCTCTGTTCATCCAATCTGCCGGAATGTCTATATCCCGTCGATATACTCCGACCGGATTTTCTTCGGGAAGTAATGGCGGTCTTGGATTGGAAGCTTCAAATTCGTATCGTTGGTTTACATAGTAGGCTTCTCCGAAACCTTGTAATTCCCAATTTCCGGGAACCTGTATATTGTGCCAGGAAGAAATGTCGACAGAGGCATCTGTAATATTATCAGGCAAATCTTTGTAGGCATCTACAAAATAAAATTTCCATGTGCCGTTCAACAGATAGAAATACGGGCTTTTTGTATAATCGAAATAAGGAGATTCAAGAGCTTTGAGTGCGCTTGTCTGGCTGTCATAACTCATGAAGGAAGTACGAGGAGCTTCTTTATTTACTTCAACTATACTTACATCTTTCCAGTAAGGAAGTGAATCATTTGCGGAAATGATGAATGGCATAAATAGGAGTGTAAGCAAGAAATAGAATTCTTTGGTAATGTTTTTCATGAAAATAAATAATAAAAAGAATATGTATAATAGTTTAACATAATAATATATGTCTGGGAAATTTAATAGACCCAGGATTATTCACCCTGGGTCATAAATATTCGGCTTATAAATGTCGAAAATATCTCGGAATCTTTATTTATTGAGCAAATTTAAGCCCATCTAATTTATTCCAGGCTCCGCGAGTGAAATCAGGGATTTCTACAGGAGCGGAATTATTATCCAGAGAAATTTCCGTTAATGGAATCAGACAACACCATTCAGCCAGGTCATATACATCCATATCCATAGGAAGACCATTTTGTAAGCAATAAATCAAACGATAATCCATGATGAAGTCCATTCCACCGTGGCCTCCTACTTGTTCAGCTTTCTGTAAAACTGTTTCTGTTTCGTTAAACATAGCTTTTGATATAGGATGTTGATATTTTTCCATTAGAGATTGTCTTACTTCTCTGGGCACGAAGCTATGAGCGTTTAAGTTTTCGTGGTCTGCAGCTATAGCAGGATCGATTTCTCCCGCATCGATAGCAAATCCTTCTACAGGATATTTATTAGCGAATCCTTTTGTGCCTGTTAATTGATACATGCGATCATAAGGACGAGGAGAGGTAACATTATGCTCAACCAATATAGATTTTCCATTTTCCGTACGGATCAATGTAGAAGTATGATCTCCGTTTCTGAATTCTGTAGGAGCCTGACCTGTTTTTTCTTTGATATATTCTGGATTTCCTATGGCTTTTGTGTCAACAGAAACCAGGTAATTCATTTTATCACCGCGGTGAATATTCATTGCCTGACATACAGGAGCCAAACCATGTGTAGGATACAAGTCACCACGATGTGTTTGGTTGTAGTCCATACGCCAGTTGTTCCAATATCTATCCCAATAAGGTTGAAGACCATGGATGTAAGCACCCTCACCATGAATAACCTCACCTAATACCCCTTGTTGAACCATATTTAAAGTAGTCAGCTCAAACATATCGTACACACAGTTTTCCAATGGTATACAATGTTTGCGCATTTGTTCTGATGCATCGATCAAAGCCCAGATTTCTTCCATGTTCATAGCGGAAGGAACTTCAATAGCCACATGTTTTCCATCTTTCAATGCCTGAAGACCTATCTGAGCATGATGTAACCAGTCAGTAGCTATGTATACAAGGTCTACGTTAGGAAGAGCAGTTACCTGACGCCATACGGCAGTATCTCCGTAGAATTCCTGTGCTGCAGGAAGACCTTTGTCAGTTAATCTTTTGTTTACTTTTTTTACATTTTCTTCGACAACGTCACATAGAGCAACGATTTCGACACCGTCGATGTGGGTCATGCGACTAACAGCGCCAGGGCCGCGCATCCCTAATCCGATAAATGCTATTCTTACAGTAGGAAGTGGATCTGTCTTCAACTGTAATACATCCGTTTGGCCAGCAGGGCGAGCTGGAGTAGGGGTTGAAATCACATGCGATTGAACTGCTTTTTTTTCAGTACAGCCAATCATGATTAAACAAACCATTAAAGGTAGAAG
>JAJBTS010000326.1:8639-13056 GCA_020860885.1 Bacteroidales bacterium | reverse complement strand
TTGTGTTTCACAGTTTCTCGTAAAATTGCAGAATTAATAGCTATGTGGACAAAAAAAGATATGAAAAATATCAAAAACAAAGTAACTGATAGGATTACTGCATATAGGGCAGGTTATCTTGCAAATGAAAGACGTGAAATTGAAGAAGGTCTTAAATCTAGAAAATATTTAGGTGTAACTTCTACAAATGCATTAGAACTTGGAATAAATATAGGCTCTCTTGATGCTGTAATAATTTCAGGATATCCTGGAACAATGATTTCAACATGGCAACAAGGAGGTCGTGCAGGAAGAGCTGGGCAAAAATCACTTGTAATTTTAATAGCTTTTGAAAATCAATTAGATCAATATTTCATGAATAATACTAAGTTTTTATTTTATAAACCACAAGAAAATTCAATTATTTATAAACATAATAAAACTATTTAATTTAAAAAGTTATGAAGAAGATTATTTTTTTTATGCTTAGCGTATTAATCGCAGGTACTGCTTTCCAATCTTGTCAGAAAAGTGATTCAGCGATAAAAGGAGATGTGGATAAAGTGCTTATGGATCGTATGGATAGTAATGTTACATCGGCAGTTAAGGACGGAGTGGTAACTCTGACCGGAACAGTAGCTACTGAAGCCGATAGAATGTCTGCTCAAAATGCGGTTGCTGCAGTAGATGGAGTAAAAAGTGTGATGAACAATATCATGGTACCCGCAGCTCCTACGACACCGGCTCCTGCACTTCATTCGGATGACACTATCAAAAATTCTATTGAGTCAAGATTGACCCAGGAAGGATTTAATGATGTGAAAGTAGAAGTTAATAACGGACATGTAACGTTAAGCGGTGATTTGAGACGTGCAGACTTAACTAAAGTTATGCAGATTGCCAATGAAGCAAAACCGCAACAAATAGTAAATAATATAAATCTCAAATAATGAGTCTGAAAGATAAATACAAAAGTTTAATTGACTATGCCGGTAGCCCGAAAGTAGATCAGTTATCCGTATCCGAAAACAACAATGTATTATATATTTCAGGAAGCGCACCGGCTTCAGTGAAAGATAAAATATGGGAAATGTATAATTCTATAGATCCGGATATGCGTGCCGGTGATATGGTTCTGGATATTAAATCTACAGATGAAGGCAAAACAACAGGTAATGTGCAAAGTGAAGGAAACGGTGAAGCCGAATCTTATACCATTAAACCTGGAGATAGTCTTAGTAAGATAGCGAATAATTATCCGGGGATGACCTGGCAAAAAATATACGATGCGAATAAGGATACAATTAAAGATCCAAATGTAATTTATCCCGGAAAAACAATTCGTATACCTAAAGCTTAATATAAAAAGCTTGATTAATTGTTTATTAATTTTCGTCAGTGCGATTTTTTTAAATGAGACCACGATTTTAAAAAATCACACTGACGTTTTTTTCTTTTTGACGTATCAAAATTTTAGAGGAGTCAGAGCTCTAATCAGAATTAATAGCGAAGAACAATTTTTTCTTTAAGACTTCGCACATCTGTTTTTACCGTATATCCATTGATATCTTCTTTTCTTGTTGTTTTTACTTTTTTACCATTAACCGAAGGAGTAATATTGCCCGTTATTTCCGGTAACTCGAAAGTATAACTTCTTTTACTAACTTGTCCTTTATATGTTCCTTCCGTAGGATAAATCGTTATTTCCGTTCTTCCATTTTCCTTTTTGTATTCCATCCGGGTAAACGCCTGTTCCCCTTTTTCGTAATCGCGCGTAAGACCGTCGTCTTCGTAAAGAGTGTAAGTGTTTGTTTTGCCTTCCTCTCCCGGATAGCAACGGATAATCAATTCATTAAGAGGGGTTGAGGTCATCCGTTGAGTGTAAGGTTGCATTGGAAAAGGATAGCCGCCTTTTATGTAAAGAGGAAAAGTGTTCAAATCACAGCTCTCAGTGATTTTTTGTCCTCCCCGGTTTGCTTTTCCGGTAAAGAAATTGTACCAGGTTTCTCCGGCCGGAAGCCAAATTTCCTGACTGGCTACTTTATTTTCTCCGGTACCGGCATTTGTGATAGGAGCGCCGATCAGCAGATCTCCGAAAAAGAACTGTTGCGGATTGTTATAAGCTTCTTCTTCAGCCGGGTATTCGATATACATAGCCCGGTTAAGAGGAAGCATATCCTTGTGGCATTGCCAAACAGAAGAATATATATACGGCATCATCTGAGAGCGGAGGTGATAGATTTTTCTCATTGCTGTTTCTGCAGCTTCTCCCCATAACCACGGACGTCGATCAAGTTTTTCATCGTATACCGAGTGGATCCGTAAAGAAGAATTCAACAATCCGAACTGTGTCCAGCGCGTATAAAGTTCAGGATCATTGCCTCCGTAAAATCCTCCTATATCGTGTGCCCAGAAAAAACAGCCTACGTTTCCGCTGGTGGAAGTCAGTTCGATTTCAAACTTAAGCATCTCCCAGTTGCCTACGGCATCTCCGGAAAATTGGATAGGATGACGGTGGTCTCCCCATCCGCCCCAGCGACTGAAGCCTGCACCTCTTAAATTATTCTTTGCGGAATAATTGTAATAGATATAATTCAACCAGGGAAGATGATTCATATGTGTTCCCCTTACGATAGGATAGACATAATCTTGTTGCCAGTCCAGCCACCAGAAAGCTACTCCTATATTATCCGATTCTTCATGAGCGTACTTCATGAAATTATCCATGTATTTTTTATTTCCTGCATCAAATACGACTTCTTTCCTTCCTGTAGTGTCTATGCCCATTGCTTTCATAAATCCGGGATAAGCATCTTCATGGGCTCTTATGCCGTCGTGCGGATGTTCATTCAGAACAACCTGGACCTGATCTTTTTGTAAGTCACCGATTAGTTTTGCCGGATCCGGAATCAAGTTGCGGTTCCACGTATAGCCGGTCCATCCTCTTCTCCCGGCATGCCCGGTTCCGGTGATAGCTTCTTTTTGAGTATGCCATCCCATATCGAAAACCAATATATCGATAGGGAAATCATGGTCTTTATATTCCTGAATCAGTTTCATATATTCGTCGGCAGTATAATCCCACCAACGGCAATACCACGAACCATGAACATACTTACGCGTCATAGGTACCGGTCCGCTTATCTTTTGCAGGCTTTTTAAGGCTGCTTTGTAATCGCTGCCGTAAATAAAAAGGTAAACATCCTGAATATGCTCCTTAGGCCTTTCCTGTACCCATCCGTTAACGAGTAATTCTTTATTGGTATCTCTGATAGCGTACCATCCGTCGCGACTCAGCAAACCTTCCGACAGAGGCACCGGTTCTCCGATAGCATCCAGGGTCGGTATCGTTCCCAGCAGATTTCGTCGTTGTTCGCTGGCCATATACCACATTTTCTCTTTTCCTTCATGGTCGAAATAAATACGTAAGTTCATTTGTCCGAACGGGAAGCCATCGTTGTAAAACTCCAGTCTCATTTTGGATGTAGCGATGGTATAGTGATTTTTGTCTTTTTCCGTAACCTGTACTTCGTTAAAATCCGTGTTCCGGTTTTGTGCAAAGAGGGTTAACTCATCTACGAAGCGGGCATTTTCTGCATATTCAAGACGCACCAGATCGGGCGTAATGAATGTGAACCGGGCGTTCCCTATCACAACCGGATTGTTTCCTTTACTAATGAAGGTAACACTTGTCAGTAAGAATAATGTAAACAGCAAGGATCTTCTTTTCATGGTATATGAATTAATAATTGTTTAAGACGAAAGATTATGCAGAAATAAAATTATTCCTGTATGATTTTTTCTATTATCTGAGGAAAATATTTGTATTCCAGTTCATGTACCTTCTCCGCTACATCATTGGGAGTATCCGTAGGTAGTACCGGGCATTTAACCTGGAATATATGCTTTCCTTCATCGTAGTTTTCATTTACATAATGGATGGTGATTCCGGATTCCTTCTCTTTATTGGCAACTACAGCTTCGTGTACATGCGAACCATACATACCCTTTCCTCCGTAGTCCGGAAGCAATGCCGGATGAATGTTGATAATCTTATTGGGATAAGCTTTAAGCAGATTACCGGGTATTTTCAGTAAGAAGCCCGCCAATACAATGAAATCAACCTGTTGACTTTTCAGGAACTGCAAGGCTTCCCCGCTTTCCAGGCTTGCTTTACTGAAAGTAAAAGAAGGTATATTTAATTTCCTGGCGCGTTCGTGCACAAAAGCATCTGCCTTGTTGCTCAGTATCAGGAATTCTATTTCCTTATTGTTTGTGAAATAACGGATTATATTTTCTGCATTGGAGCCTGATCCGGAGGCAAACAGAGCTATTCTCTTCATTCGTTTAGTATTTGTTGGATGCACAATTAACCTTTAATTGTGCAATTATTTAATAAAATGCTTTTTTGTTTCAATAAAAATGCTTTCCTTTGCAC
>JAJBTS010000326.1:0-8629 GCA_020860885.1 Bacteroidales bacterium | reverse complement strand
CAAATCTCAATTTATTAATTAAAAATTAAAAGTTATGTCAGAAATTGCAGAAAGAGTTAAAGATCTTATCGCTGATAAATTAAGTGTAGAAAAGTCGGAAGTTACTCCAGAAGCTAACTTTACAAACGATTTAGGCGCAGATTCTTTAGACACTGTAGAGTTGATCATGGATTTTGAGAAAGAATTTAATATGAAACCTATTCCAGATGATCAAGCTCAGACAATACAAACTGTAGGTGACGCGATTGCTTATATTGAAGCTCACGCAAACGAAGGACAAGAGTAAGCGTGTGCTAACACTCAATTTTTAGACCGTATGGAATTAAAAAGGGTAGTGGTAACGGGTCTGGGAGCCATAACTCCGCTGGGTAACGATGTGAAAACCACATGGGAATCCATGCTTAACGGAGTAAGTGGGGCTGGACCCATTACTTTGTTTGATGCCTCAAAATTCAAAACCCATTTTGCTTGCGAAGTGAAAGATTTTAATGTAAATGATTACATTGATAAAAAAGAAGCAAGAAAAATGGATCGCTATACTCAATTGGCTGTTGTAGCTGCAAGAGAAGCGATAGAAGATTCCGGATTAGCTAATGAAACTACAAACAAAGACAGGGTAGGAGTAGTTATTTCTTCAGGTATCGGAGGTATTACAACATTCGAACAAGAAGTTGGTAACTATTACCAACATCAGGATATGGGACCACGTTATAGTCCGTTCTTTATTCCGAAGATGATCGGCGATATAGCATCCGGACATGTATCCATAATGTATGGATTCAGAGGTCCGAACTTCGGAACCGTCTCTGCTTGTGCATCTTCTACAAATGGAGCAGTAACCGCTTTTGATATGATTCGCTTAGGAAAAGTAGATGCTGTAGTAACCGGTGGCGCTGAAGCTGCAATATCGGTTTCCGGCGTAGGAGGATTTAATGCGATGAATGCTCTTTCTACCAGAAACGATTCTCCGGAAACGGCTTCACGCCCTTTCAGTGCCAGCCGCGATGGATTCGTAATCGGCGAAGGTAGTGTATGTCTTGTTTTGGAAGAAATGGAACATGCATTGGCGAGAGGAGCTAAAATCTATGCAGAAGTAGTGGGTGGAGGCGCATCAGGTGATGCTTATCATTTAACGGCTTCCCATCCGGAAGGACTGGGCGCTATGTTGGTAATGAAAAATGCTTTGGCAGATGCTGATATGACTCCTGATCAGATTGATTATATCAATGTGCATGGGACATCTACTCCTGTGGGAGATCCTTCGGAAGTGAAAGCTATCAAAGAGGTATTTGGAGAAAACGCTTATAAATTGAATATAAGTTCTACTAAATCGATGACCGGACATATGTTAGGTGCTGCCGGAGCTGTTGAAGCTATGGCCTGCATTCTGGCTGTTCAGAATGACATCGTTCCTCCAACAATTAATCATACCGAAGGTGATGATGATCCTGAAATTGATTATAATCTGAATTTTACCTTTAACAAAGCACAAAAACGAGAAGTCAGAGCTGCTCTTTCAAATACTTTTGGGTTTGGAGGACACAATGCTTGTATTATCGTTAAGAAATTTGTAAAATAAAGTGTTTAAGAACATATTTAATAAAATAAGGCTCTTTCGTTCTAAAAAGAAAGAGTCTTATTTTGTTTTAGCGGAAATCTTAGGGTTCTATCCAGGTGATATAACACTTTATGAAGAAGCGTTGCTACATAAATCTTCTTCTAAAGAAGGATCAAACGGTCATTATCTTAATAATGAACGTCTGGAGTTTTTAGGGGATGCTATCCTGGATGCTATTATTGCTGATATTGCTTTTAAAAAGTTTCCTAACAAAAATGAGGGTTTTCTAACCAATACACGTTCAAAGATTGTGAAAAGGGAAACGATGAATAAAATCGCAAAAGAATTGGGCTTACATAAATTAATCGTTTCTTCAACAAGAGTAAGCACTCAAAAATCCCATATATTGGGAAACGCTTTGGAAGCTTTTATCGGAGCAGTTTATCTGGACCAGGGATATCGGAAAACTCATTGTTTTGTAGAAAATAAGATCATGAAACCCTACATCGACATCGATGCTCTTGCAAAGAAAGAAGTAAACTTTAAATCCAAACTTCTGGAATGGTGCCAAAAATATAAAGTTACTCTGGACTATAAATTAATAGAAAATTTTGTGGATAATTATCATAATACTATTTTTCAAAGTCAGGTTTTGCTGAATGGATTAGTGGCAGGAGTAGGTACGGGTTATTCCAAGAAAGAATCTCATCAACAAGCTTCCCAGATGGCTATGTTGAAAATAAAAAAAGAAAAATCTTTTATGGAAGAAGTATTGGCTTTATGTGAAAAAGAAGAAACTGTCGTTTTGTGTGAAGAAAAGGATCCGCTTTCTCTCGAAAATGAAGAAGAATCTTCTGACTCTATCGAAGAAATACGTGAAACTACACAGGAATTGTAATATTCTGGTATTAAATTTGAGGAAAGAGCTGATAAAGCTGATTATTATGAATTAATCGCTTATTTTTGTATTCTGTTACATCCTGACAACAAATGAAAGAAGCTGTTTTTATTTATCTGAATAAAGAAAAGTGGAAAGGATATGAGGAATGCCTAAGAAATATCAGGCAACAATCACCTGATATTCTTGCCGATATTTATATAGATGTGACGAATGACTTGTCTTATGCGCACACTCATTACCCCGGCTCTAAAATCGCTGTTTACCTGAACGGATTGTCTTCCCGGCTTCATCAATTTATCAATGAAAAAAAGAAATGGAGGTTTAGCCAACTTATTAACTTCTGGAAAACAGATGTTCCTGTCGTTATGTACGAATGTCGGAAAGAGTTGTTGTATTCTTTCCTTATATTCCTGCTGGCAGTAGCCATTGGCGCTCTTTCTGCTGCTAATGACGATAGTTATGTGCGTTTGGTCCTCGGAGATTTTTATGTGGAGATGACGTTGCGGAATATAGAAAAGAATGATCCGATGGCTGTATATAAACAGATGGATCAGGAAAATATGTTCTGGATGATTACCTGGAATAATATTTTTGTTTCTTTTAAAGCCTTTATAGCCGGTCTTTTTACTTCTCTCGGAACAATCTATATTTTATTTATTAACGGTACGATGATTGGAAGCTTTCAATACTTTTTCATCGAACAAGGATTGCTGTGGGAATCTTTTTTAGCTATATGGCTGCACGGTACTCTGGAAATATCCGCTATTGTTATAGCTGGCTGTGCAGGAATAACCATGGGAAACGGATGGTTGTTTCCCGGAACGTATTCTCGTTTTGAATCCTTCAAACGCTCTGCGCGAAAAGGAACAATGATAGTTGTAGGGACTGTTCCGGTTTTTATTGTAGCCGGATTTATTGAGTCGTATCTGACACGGCTCACGGATGCTCCCAATATCCTGCGTCTGGCTCTGATACTTTTATCTTTGGCATTTATTCTTTTTTATTATGTGATATATCCGAAAAAACTGGTTAAGGAAACTGAAATAAATTAAATACGATATGGAAAACGAAATTAAAAAAGTCGAATTTTACAAAATTCGAAGTATTGGAGAGAGATTTTCTGCTGCGGGCGACTTTGTGAGGCAGAACTGGAAATTATTGCTACGGAATGTTCTTTATATAGGTGTTCCTCTTGCGATAGTTCAGGGATATTTTGCACAGGAATATACTACAGGAGTATTTTCCAATATTCTATCGGGCGGCTACGACATATCTTTTTTTGTTAATGCCTTAATATATGTAGTGCTTGCTGTCTGCCTGCAACTTTTTCTTTACTCGATGACAGGTGCTATTCTTTATCAGTATACTAAAAATACTTTAACCGAAAATTCCGGTTGGAATGATTTGAAAGGGGATATGTTTTCCATCATGGGTAAACTTTTTGTTCAGGGATTGATTATTTCAGTCATCATTTCGGCGCTGATGATATTAATAGTCGCTGTATTTTTCCTGCTGGGTGCTAACCTTATGTCTTTGGCAGGAAGTTTAATATCTTCTTTTATAATATTGGGTTTATTGGTTCTGTGCATTGTTTTGATGCCTTCTTTAGTACTGGCAAGTCAACCTGTTTTTTTCGAACAGAAATCTGCCTGGGAATCTTTGAAAAAAGGAATGCGTTTAGGGTTTAAGAACTGGGGAGCGGTCTTTTTAACAGTATTGATCGGAGGATTTTTAATATCTATATTTTCTTATATTTTAGGTATGCCCTATTTTGTTTATATGATGATTCATATAGAAGGAGGCGGAAACTTTATGGGTTATATCCTGGCAGCTATCAGTTCCGTAGGAACCGTAATCGTATTGCCGATCTTTATTGTATTTATCGGGCTTCAATATACTTCCATAATCGAGAAAGAAGAAGGGGTTTCTCTACAGGATAAGATCAGCGATTTCGACCAATTGTGATAAAATATATTTCCATATTTCTGATTGCTTTGTTTGCCGGAGTACATACGGCATGGGGAACAGATAAAGATAGTATTGCAAAAGATACAGTCTTTGCCGGATCTTTAGAGTTTGATCAGGAAAAATACAATAATTTCAAATCGCAGAAAAAGTTTGATTATTACCAACAGTTCAAAGAAGATGATTCCAGATGGTTAAATGATCTGGAGAGGAAATTGTATCGCTGGTTAAAGGAGCATTTCTCTCCTAACCTGACAAAGAAACAATTTGACAATGTCCTTCTTTTCGGAGCTATTCTCTTTCTTGTTTTACTGGTCGTGATTCTCTATATATACAAACCTTCCCTGTTTTATTTAGAACGGAAGAAAAAGCTGGATTATCGCATTGAAGATGAAGAAATAGAAAATTTGAATTTGGATAAGCTCATCAGTCAGGCATTGGAGAATGAAGAATATGCAAAGGCTGTCCGTTGGAAATACCTGAAAGTTTTGCAAGCTTTGAATGAAAAAGAATTGATTTCTTTTGATCCGAATAAAACGGTAAATGAATATGTTTACGAAATCACACGCAATGATCTGAGAGCAGACTTTAAAGAGTTGTCGCGCCGGTTTGCCTATTATCGTTACGGAAATGGAGAAGCTTCTTTGGTTGTGTTTAATGAATTTGACGAACTGAGTACTAAATTCCTTAACCGTTTCTATAACTAAGATGATGAAGAGAAATATCTTATTTGTTGGAATTCTGCTACTATTGTTCGGTATTATGTACTACAACAATGCCAATAAACCTCCCGATTTTATATGGAGGGCGACCTATAGTACGGAAGATAAACAGCCTTACGGATGTTTTGTGTTGGATGAAATGCTGGTTGCCTCCTGGGAAGAAGCGTATTGTCATTCTTATGATAATATTTCAGATTTGTATACATCCGATGAATTGGATAGTAGTAATTTATTGGTTGTATGCAATAGTTTCAGTCCTTCGGAATATCAGGTAGAACATTTACTGGAATATCTGGAAAACGGAGGAAGAGCATTTATTGCTGCAGAATATTTTTCTCCACTGATTCTCGATAGTCTGGATCTCTTAATAGCAAAGGAATTCCCGTTCAACTTCACCATTGACTTATCAAACGAATACCAAACTGTTTCCGTTGATTTTTCTAATGCATCAGATAGCTTAACTGGAATTCCTATTTCTATGGTAAGTGCTCATTTTGTGGAACAAAACACTTCCTCAAAAAATATTTTTGGGAATTTAACTGTAATCGCTCGTGATGAGAAAGATAATCCTCTGATAGTGGAGGTGGTTATTGGTAAAGGTCGATTGTATGCATGTTCAACTCCTATGCTTTTCACTAATTATGCTGTGTTGAACGATTCTATTAATCCGTTCCTTCGAACAGCTCTTTCTCCTTTGCAACAAAAACCTTTGTTACGAACGGAATATTATGGTGAGAGAAATAACAAACAATCGAAGAAGTCTGCTTCTCTTTTAAGATATTTATTAAGTCAGCCTTCTCTGCAATAGGCCTGTTATATTGTTCTGGTAGTGATTTTCTTATTTATGGTGTTTACGGCAAAGAGAAAGCAAAAAATAATACCGGTTGTCACTCCACCCGCCAATAAAATGCTGGAATTTGTTCGTTCGATATGTACCTTGTATCTGAAGCGAAACAACAATGCAGATATCCTAATGAAAAAGTATATATATTGGAGCGACGATTTACGTCGCCGGTATGGAATCGATGTGATCAATGAGCATCACGACAAAGCCTTTATCCGGCAGTTTTCTGCAAAAACAGGAATGCCGGAAAGTGAAGCCCGTCATTTGTTCTTGGAACTGGATGGTATTCGGGAGCATACGGAAGTCAGCGATCAGGAAATGTTGAATTTAATAACAAAAATGCAAATAGATTAATGGAAGAACTTGAAAACAGAATAGACCTTACGGAATTCTCCGGAAAAGTCAGTGAATTAAAAGAAAAAATAGCGGAAACCATTGTGGGTCAGGAAGAAACGGTGGATCTTTTACTAACTGCTCTTTTGGCTGATGGGCATGTTTTGCTCGAGGGAGTTCCCGGAGTTGCTAAAACTTTATTAGCAAAGTTAACGGCCAAACTCATTCAGGCCGATTTTTCGAGGATTCAGTTTACTCCCGATCTGATGCCCTCGGATGTATTAGGAACTTCTATTTTTAATTTGAAATCCAGCGAATTTGAATTTGTAAAAGGACCTATCTTCTCAGACATAGTATTGATTGACGAGATCAACCGGGCGCCGGCAAAGACTCAGGCTGCTTTATTCGAAGTGATGGAAGAACGGCAGGTTACTGTTGATGGCTTTACCCGTAAAATGAATGATATCTATATGGTAATTGCTACGCAGAACCCTGTAGAGCAGGAAGGAACTTACCGGTTGCCTGAAGCTCAATTAGACCGCTTCCTGATGAAAATCATTCTGGATTATCCTAAAGGAGAAGAGGAATTTACTATTTTGAAAAGACATCATGAGAATAACCGCTTAACAAAGTTGGATGAGATACACACTATCCTCACTAAAGAAGAACTGACCCGCTTCAGGAATTTAGTGAAACAAGTGTTTGTGGAAGACAGTATCATTAAATACATTGCAGATATCATTCTGGCTACCCGTAATAGTAAGGCTGTTTATCTGGGAGCCTCTCCCCGGGCAGGAGTTGCTTTGTTAAATGCAGTAAAAGCCTTTGCCGTATTGCAGGGCAGGGATTTTGTTATTCCGGACGATGTGAAATATATGGCAGTTCCGGTATTGCAACATCGTTTGATGTTGTCTGCCGAAACAGAAATGGAAGGCCGTTCTGCTGCAAATATTACTAAGTTGCTGGTCGAAAAGATTGATGTTCCTAAGTAATGTTTTTAAATAAAAGATTTTACATAGCTGTTCTTCTTGTCGTACTTTGTTTTGTGGCAGGATATATCAGTGTATTTGTGTTTACACTGGCCCAGTTCCTTTTACTTTTGCTTATTTTGCTGTTTTTGTATGAGGTAGTGGCTTTATACATGGGGCGAAAACATGCAGTGAGTGCCTGGAGAGAATGTCCCGAGCGTTTTTCAAATGGCGATCCGAATGAGGTTAAAATACACCTTACCAATGATTATCCGTTTCCGGTAGATCTGCAGATCATTGATGAATTGCCTCCGCAGTTTCAGATAAGAGACTTGTCTTTTGCGTTAAAGATGAAAAACTCTGAGAATAAAATTCTCACTTACAATATTCGTCCGGTAAAGCGCGGGGTTTACAAATTCGGCATGATCAATGTTTTTGTTTCCAGTAAAATAGGGTTCATTTCCCGTCGGTTTAAGACGGGTAAACCTTCTGTAGTAAAAGTATATCCCTCTTTCGTGCATTTGAAAGAATACGAACTGATAGCGGCCAGCAATAAATTAACCCAGCCGGGAGCAAAGAAAATACGTAAAATAGGACAACAATTAGAGCCCGATCAAATTAAGGATTACATCAAAGGAGATGATTATCGTTTTGTTAACTGGAAAGCAACGGCGCGCCGGGCCAAATTAATGACAAATGTATTCCGGGATGAACGGGCACAGAATATGTATTGCCTCATTGATAAAGGAAGAACTATGCAGTCGGCTTTTAAGCAGATGACTTTACTGGATTATTCCATTAATGCCTCTCTGGCAATTTCTTATGTATCCATGTTGAAAGGAGACAAGTCCGGCCTGATAACTTTCGAAAAGAAGATCGATTCCGTGGTACCTGCTTCCAGACAACCTGTGCAAATGCAGATGATTCAGGAGGCCCTTTATCATCAGCAAACTTCTTTTTATGAAAGTGATTTCCAATCTCTTTATCAGGCAGTGGATAAAAATATCAGGAACAGAAGTTTATTGATCATCTATACCAATTTTGATTCTGTACAAGCTATGCAACGACAACTGCGTTATCTTTCCGTATTAGCGAAGAGGCATAGTATTCTGGTCGTTTTCTTCGAGAATACCGAGCTTGAAAGTCTAATCGATCGGATCCCTGAAAATAAAACACAAGTTTATGAAACAGTGGTTGCAGAAAAACTGGAATACGAGAAAAGATTGATCATTCATAAATTAAGGCAGCACAATATTATGTCTTTATTGACACATCCCGATCATTTGACTTTGAATTTGATTAATAGGTACTTAGATATTAAAGCAAGAGAGATTTAAT
>JAJBTS010000088.1:10797-13121 GCA_020860885.1 Bacteroidales bacterium | reverse complement strand
TTTCTATTTCTGCAAAAGCAATATTTTTGTCGAGTAATAAAGCAAGATCTCTTCTTACGGAGGGGAATTTGGAGATTTCTGTATAGTTTACTTTGTTGTTTCTATTTTCTTTCATGAGTAGTTTCCAGTTCAACTCAGCAAAGTAAACTTCTGCATTTATATCAAACTTTTTACAAAGTTTTTTTGTTATCACACCAAATACTCCGATCTGCTTTCCGGAAAAAGTTTCTATAGAGATACCGGAAGAAAATATATCGTTACTTATAGGTTTGTATACCACTTTCTTTTGGGTTATACCTAAACGAAGAAGAATATTTTCTATATAAGCTTTCATCTCATATACAGAGGTTTTTTCACTGGTATGGCTCCAGTTACTGGTCATAGTATTCCCAGTCAGCCACAAACCTATTTTGAATTCTTCTTTTATTGCACTCAGGTAGTCGTTGTCTTTTTGTCTTTCCGGAATAAAAAAATAAGTATTGCCGAATTCGTAGAACTTCAGATCTGTATTCTTACGATTCCTGTTGTATGCAATAGACTCCAATCCTCCAAACAACAATGTCTGACGCATAACGCTTAAGTCAGCACTTAAAGGGTTTCTTAGCAAAACGCAATTTTGTTTCGGGAAAGTAGTCAGATCTTCGTAATAAGAACCTGAGGTTAGCGAATTATTCATTATTTCGTGGAAACCTGTGCCAGTCAGTTGTTCCGAAATCAGGTTTTGTAACTTATAGCTTTTATCGGTTGGCGTTTCGTAAGAAAGAGTGGATTTTAATTCTTCGTCCATCTCTATATTATTGTAACCATAAATTCGGAGTATATCTTCTATAACATCCACGTCTCTTGTAACATCTACCCGGTAAGTAGGAATATCTAGTTTTAATATATCACCTTCCTTAGCAAGAATTTTAATTTCCAGGCTATCTAAAATGCTGGTAATAGTTTCTTCCGGAATATTTTTACCGATGAGATTACTTACTTTGGAAACAGATAAGTCTACCTTATAGTCAAGTATTTTTACCGGATAAATATCCTGTACTTCTCCGGTGACGGTTCCTCCGGCAACTTCCTGAATAAGTAGAGCTGCTCTTTTTAATACATAAAGAGTATTATTCGGATCCGCTCCTCGTTCGAACCGGAAAGAAGAATCCGTGTTGAGTCCATGACGACGGGCTGTTTTACGTATCCATGTAGGGTTGAAGTAAGCAGACTCCAGGAAAACATCCGTAGTTGCCTCGGTAACACCCGATTTAAGTCCGCCGAAAACTCCGCCTATGCACATACCTTCCTCGGCATTGCAGATCATTAAATCCTGATCCGAAAGTTTTCTTTCAATTTCGTCCAAAGTAACGAAAGTATTTCCTTCCGAAAGTGTTTTTACAATTACTTTACTGCCTTTGATCTCTTTTACGTCGAAAGCATGGAGGGGTTGTCCTGTTTCGTAGAGTATGTAATTTGTGACATCTACTATATTGTTGATAGATCGGAGTCCGATGGCTTCTATACGTTTTTTTAGCCATTCGGGGCTTTCTTTTACTTTTACGTTTTTAATGGTGACAGCCGTATATCTCGGACAAGCAAAAGTGTTTTCTACCTCCACAGTAATTGCCGGAGAATTGTCTTCTACTTTGAAATTATCGACAGAAGGTTTTGTTAATGTAAACGGTAATTTGTTTTGTTTCAGATAAGCAGCCAGATCTCTTGCCACACCATAATGGGAAGCAGCGTCTACCCGGTTTGGGGTAATGTCAACTTCCAACACATAATCCGATTCGATATTGTAATACTCACTGGCTGGAGTTCCGATTCTAGCATCTTCAGGAAGAACAATGATTCCTTCGTGACTTGTACCTATACCGATTTCGTCTTCGGCACAAATCATTCCATGAGATTCCATGCCTCGTATCTTTGATTTTTTAATGGTAAATGTATCCTCTCCTGAGTATAGTTTTGTTCCGACAGTAGCAACAATTACTTTTTGTCCTGCCGCTACATTAGGAGCGCCGCATACTATCTGTTGCGGTTCACCGTTGCCTAAATCTACTGTTGTAACATGTAAATGGTCCGAATAAGGATGATCTTCACAAGTTAAGACCTGACCTACCACTAATCCTTTCAGACCTCCTTTTATAGATTCAACTTCCTCAATACCTCCTGTTTCTAAGCCGATAGAAGTTAGAGCATCAGCTAATTGAGATGGATTAAGATCAAATTGTATATAATCTTTCAGCCAATTATATGAAATATTCATAAAGAGAGTTTTAGTATGATTTCAAAATTAATTTCGCAAAAATAATAAATTTTGCTCTATAATTCTTTATGAA
>JAJBTS010000088.1:0-10787 GCA_020860885.1 Bacteroidales bacterium | reverse complement strand
ATCTTACAAATTGATAGTGTCGCAAATTTGTTCGGATCTAATTTTCGATTTTATCATACTTCTGTACATCGAAACCCTTATCAAATTCGTTATTTTCGATGGTCCAGTTTATGACCCTCTCGAATAAGAAAGGATATTTATTCCAATGAAATGCGGGGTAATCCGTATTGTGATGTATTGTATTATTACGGAAAATAATACCATCTACAGATTTTGCATAAACAATAGGAGTATCGAATGTTTCAAACGTATTGTTCTCAATAAGAATATTACTATGGAAATACCTGTGCTGATGGTTTAAATCGGGTATTTCCGGATAGATGGAAATGATTGCATTCGTGAATTGGAACATGTTCGTAAGTGAATTAATAAAAGTGTTGTTTCTTATAATTACATCACAGCAAGCACCTGTTTCATACCACCCGTTGCAATCTCCACATAAAAGAATGGCTGTCCCGGATGTATGGTCAAATAAATTATTCTCGACCCGTGTTTTCTTAGGGGTACTGAATAAGGAGCCCCTGGCACGGTTGTTTCGTATAACGTTATCTGTAAATATCACTTCAGGAGTCCATTCCAGGTTTTCTATGCCGAAAGAACCGTTTTCATTAACTAATGTATCTAAGGGTTCTGCAAATGCTATATGGAATATTTTGGCTCCATGATAATCGGGTTTGTCTACAGCTTTAATAGATTGTATCACATTCTTTTCTCCGGTTATTTCCATGGTGGCAGCCTTGATAAACTGAGTGGTATCACCCGTTCTTCCCCATTCGAAACCATAGCTTTGTCCGTGCATATAATGAGCTTCTAAAGTATGATCATCTATTCTTTTCATTATCTTTAAATAGGTTCCGTGAACATTGATTGCATCGTCCATCATACCTTCGTATGTGCCGTTCTTTGAAATAATTGTACCCTTACAACCTGAAAAATGTGTTGCATCTGCCTGAGTGGTAAAATAGCGCGGATCGTCTTCTCCCCGTAAACATACGGAGAAATGATCCAAAGTAATATTTTCCGACATTTGAGCCAATAATCCCATTCCTTCGGCATAGTGGATTTTAATGTTTTCAAGAATTGTATTTTCATTGTGCGACACGAATATGCTGGGAGTAGGGCGGTGATAGCTTCGCATAACAACAACGGTTCCGGGAATTAATTTTTTATTGTCCCAGTGGTAGGCTTTTATTATTCGTGGTTCTAATTCCACAACATGTTTACTTCCTACATAAATATCGCTGGTTTGGTAAACCAAACGTTTGGTGTTTTCTTCAAAAGCGATTCCATGACGAGGGGTATGCTCCCAACCTAATCCTTTTGCTATAAAAGTGCTGTCTCTAATTTCATATTCTACCCATGGAGCTACCTGATAAATAATACTATGATTAATGGTATCATTTTCCAGAATCTTAACCTGACTGATATGGGGATTTTCAAAGTCAATACTGAAATTTTTGAGAGTGGAATTCTTTGAATTGATAAATGTAACAGGCAGCATACGGCCATGGAAGATTAATTCGGAACCTTGTGCATCAAAGATCACATTTTGCATATTCTCAAAAAGAATACCTATGGATTTAGGATTGTCCTGATCGTGATTAGAGATATATAATTCTTTTTCCGTAGCTTTTTCCGGATAGAAGTCGTATCGGCCCGGAGAAAGTTTTATATATGTTTTCTCGTTTTTACTTACATCAGCTTCGAGTCTTTTCAAAGCTTCAGCAAAAAGGGGAGAGCTATTTTCTCCTGTATTGGGATGTATGCCGTAATCAGAAAGATCTATTGTTTTTTCCGTGCAGGATGTCACTAAAAGAGAAAAGAGTAGTATGTAAGCGGTAAATTGTCTTTTCATAATTTCATTTTATAAACGTTTGTTATTTTTTGTTCAAAACCCAAAGACTGATAAAGCTTATTGGCTTCTTTTCTTTGCGGACCGGATGTCAGCATCAAAGAATCGATATCCGACGATTTGCAGTAAGTAATGGCATGTTCCATCAATAACCGTCCCAATCCTTTTCCCCGGTATTTCTTATCTATAACAACATCTTCAATCCATGCTTTAGAACCTGTAGGACTTTTATATGTTGCTGTAGTTAGCATTCCGGCAACTCTTTCTCCGTCAAATAATAGAAACAAATGACTGTTTTCTGATTCGGCTATTTTCTGAAGATCAGCCTCTGAAAATGGGCGGGATGCGGATGTTAACTGATCCAATAAGGATTGTATCAATATTAGGTATTCTTTTGAAGCTTGTGTTATTTCTTTAATTATCATAAGGAGCTTAAACAGTTAAAGGAAAAAGGTTACCGGAAGATCGGGTAACCTTTCTCGATAAATAGGGTTCAAATTTATAACTTATTACGATTCTTTTTTCGCACGCATACTGTCCCATATCAAATATCCGATCAGGAGTACATATACCAGTACAGCTACCCACTGAGATCCTACTTTTTCAAGCCATCCTTCATTAACCAATTCCAGACCAGCAAATTTGAGAGCTACACTTACCACTCCCATTAAAGCGCCTCCGGCAATAAATCCGGATGCCAGCAAGGTACCTCTGTCTAACCGGGCTTTATTGAGTTCCGGATTTTTGGAACGAGTGCTTACGTACCATGCAATGGCTCCGCCAATCAATAAAGGTACATTTAATTCAATAGGAATAAACATTCCTAATGCAAATGCTAGTGCGGGTATCTTCAGGAAATATAAAATAACAGCAATTACAGCTCCTATGCCGTATAATAACCAGGGAGCTCCTGTGCCGGACATCAGAGGATCTATTACAGCGGCCATTGCATTGGCCTGAGGAGCTACCAGACTGTTGTCTCCTGTAAATCCATAAGTTTTGTTTAATATCATAATCACTCCGGCAACAGTAGCAGCGGAGACGATGGCTCCAAGAAATTTCCATCCTTCCTGTTTTGCAGGGGTAGTACCTAACCAATAACCGATTTTCAAATCGGTAATGAATCCTCCCGCCATAGATAACGCCGTACAGACTACTCCTCCCATGATCAGGGCAGCCAACATTCCGGAGGTACCTTTTAAGCCTACCGCTACGAGTACTACGGAAGCAAGGATTAATGTCATTAAAGTCATCCCCGATACCGGGTTGGTTCCGACTATTGCAATCGCATTGGCTGCAACGGTAGTGAATAGAAAAGCGATAACAGTAACCAACAGCCAGCCTACCAAAGCAAATAATATATTATGGATTACTCCGAAATAGAAAAAGGCAAGAATTAATAGCAGTGTAAGAACGCTGGCGATAGAGATAAATTTCATGGAAAGATCGCGCTGAGTGCGGATCGTCTCTTCTTTCACGGAACTGCCTTTGCCTTTAAGTTCTTTTCCGGCTAAACCTATCGCGCTTTTTATTACTCCCCACGAATTAATGATACCAATTACACCGGCCATAGCTATACCACCGATGCCGACCGACCGTGCATATTCTTTAAATATGGTTTCGGGAGCCATTGCCCCAATAGGCTCTGTGATGGCCGGATTCCACATATTTAATACGTCTCCGCCCCAAATTGCATTCATGATGGGAATAATAAGGAACCATACCAGGAAGGAGCCGCAACAGATGATCGTTGCATATTTTAATCCGACAATATAACCCAGGCCTAATACGGCAGCGCCGGAATTTACCTTGAAAACTAGCTTGAATTTTTCAGCTAAGGTCTCACCAAAGGGGAGAATTCGGGAAGAGATAACTTCATTCCACCATCCGAAAGTGGCAGCGATGAAGTCGTACAATCCTCCGATTAACCCTGCAAAAATAAGTGGTTTGGCCTGATTGCCTCCTTTTTCTCCGGATATCAGAACCTGAGTTGTTGCAGTTGCTTCCGGGAAAGGGTATTTCCCATGCATGTCCGATACGAAATATTTTCTGAAGGGTATAAGAAATAATATACCTAAGGCGCCTCCTAAGGCTGAACTCATAAATACCTGCCAGAAATTAACCTGCATTTCAGGATATTTTGCCTGTAAAATATAGATAGCAGGTAAAGTGAAAATGGCTCCCGCCACGATCACTCCGGAGCTGGCGCCTATCGATTGGATGATGACATTTTCTCCTAAAGCGCTTTTCCGTTTCATAGAGCTGGATAATCCGACAGCTATAATTGCTATAGGGATGGCTGCTTCGAATACTTGTCCGACTTTCAGTCCTAAGTAGGCTGCTGCTGCCGAAAATAAGACGGCCATCAGGATACCCCATATTACCGACCAGGGGGTAACTTCCCTGTATGTTTTGAACGGAGACATAACCGGTTCGTATTTCTCTCCGGGCTTTAACTCCCGGTTGGCATTTTCAGGTAAACCGGGTAACTTTTCAGATTCTGTGTGCATGATTGGTAAGTATTTAGCAATTTTTTAGAAAACAAAAGTAAAAAAACTATTCTTATTTTCAACATTCTTTGCAGTAAAACCTAAAGATTTGCTATTGAGTCCAAAATAATCTACTTTTGTAATAAATTTGTAAGGTCGGATGATACAAAAATATCCTTCTGCATTGTTGGAAAATGCAGTGAATGAATTTGCCAAACTACCAGGCATAGGTAAAAAGACAGCTCTTCGGTTGGTGCTTCATTCATTAAAAAGGACTCCTCAGGAAGTTGAAGCTTTTGGGCAGGCTATTATTACTCTTCGAAACGAAGTAAATTACTGTAAAGTGTGTCATAACATTTGTGATGACGAGGTTTGTAATATTTGCAGCGATTTATCGAGAGATCCTTCTACCGTATGCGTAGTTGAGAATATTAAGGAAGTCATGGCGATTGAAAATACCGGGCAGTTCAGAGGCTTATATCATGTGTTGGGAGGGATCATTTCTCCTATGGATGGTATTGGCCCTTCGGATCTTCAGCTAAACAGCCTTGTCGAAAGAGTAGGGTCAGGAGAAGTAAAAGAGATAATCCTCGCTTTAAGTACAACTATGGAAGGAGATACTACGAACTTTTATATTTACAGGAAACTCTCCGGGTTTGATGTGAAGATTTCTATTATTGCCAGAGGTATTTCAGTAGGAGATGAAATAGAATACGCTGACGAGATAACTTTAGGGCGGTCGATCCTTAACCGGACGAATTTTAAGGATTCATTGAAATTATAACATATATACAAGAAATAAATATGAACATAGCAGTAGATTTTGATGGGACAATAGTTGAGCATGAGTATCCTAAAATAGGTAAGCCCATCCCTTTTGCAATTGATGTTTTGAAAAAATTGCAACAGGAAGAACACCACACTTTAATACTATGGACGGTAAGAGAGGGTAAATTATTACAGGAAGCGATCGATTACTGTGCAGAAAACGGATTAAGTTTTTACGCTCACAACAGGAACTTCCCGGGAGAAGAGTATCAGGAAGGGGATCCCCGGAAATTATCGGTCGATTTATTTATCGACGATAGGAATATCGGCGGATTACCTGATTGGGGGATTATCTATAAAGTAATAAAATCAGGTAAGAACAGTTTTTATGGTCTGGAAGATATGTTGGAGAAAAACAGGCCTCAGGAGAAAAAAAACTGGTTGATCCGTTTGGGTGAAGCCTGGGAGAAAGCCAGTGGACAAAGATATTGAAAGAATCAAAAATTAATAAAGAAGCTATCCAAAAGGAATTCTGACTTCAGGATAGCTTCGTAATGAAATAATACAATGGAGTTTCCTGTAAAACAAGATATTATACAGAAAGCAATTGACGAGCTTTATATAAAAGATTTTTCTAAAGCAACCATTCGGGAGGTAGTTGCTGTAGCGGCTCAAGTGGAAAAAGAAACCGGTCTGGAGATCATTCACATGGAAATGGGAGTACCCGGTTTACCGGCTGCAGAGATAGGAGTACAGGCTGAAATTAAAGCTCTGAAAGATGGGGTTGCCTCCATTTATCCCGTATTGGACGGATTGCCTGAATTGAAAAAAGAAGCATCCCGCTTTATTAAAGCATTTATAGACCTGGATATTTCTTCCGAAGGATGTATTCCTGTAGTCGGATCCATGCAGAGTACTTTTATGTCTTTCCTGGTTGCCGGGCAATGCGAGGAAAATAAAGACACTATCCTTTTTATTGATCCGGGCTTTCCCGTACAAAAACAACAGGCGGTAGTACTGGGATATAAATACGAGACCTTTGACGTATACGATTACCGTGGCGATAAACTGAAAGAGAAACTGGAATCTTATTTAAGTAAAGGAAATATATCCTGTATTATTTATTCCAACCCGAACAATCCGGCCTGGTTCTGCTTAAAGGAATCTGAGTTGAAAATAATAGGAGAGTTGGCAACCAAATACGATACGATAGTAATTGAAGACCTGGCTTATTTTGCTATGGATTTCCGTAAGGATCTCGGTATTCCTTTTCAAGCTCCTTATCAGGTGAGCGTTGGAAAATATACGGATAATTATCTCTTATTGATTTCCGGATCCAAAGCTTTCAGCTATGCCGGAGAGCGTATCGCTGTAGCTGCTATCTCCGATAAACTGTATCGCCGTAATTATTCGGGACTTACCAAACGTTATGGTAGCGGGACTTTCGGAAGTGTTTTTGTACATCGTGTATTTTATGGAATCACAGCAGGAGCTCCTCATGCTGCTCAATACGCTTTGGCGGCTATGATGAAAGCTGCTTCTGATGGAGAATTCTCTTTCTTAGATGATGTAAAGGAATACGGAAGAAGAGCACGTAAACTCAAAGATATCTTTCTAAACCATGGTTTCGGGATCGTATACGACAACGATCTGGGAGAAGAGATTGCCGATGGATTTTATTTTACCATCCGTTATCCGGGAATGACAGGAGGGCAGTTGATGGCTGCGCTGGTTCCTTTCGGTATTACTGCTATTTCCCTGGATACAACCGGTAGTAACCAGCAAGGTCTCAGAGCTTGTACTTCCTTTATTAAAGACAATCAGTATCAGTTACTGGAAGAAAGGCTGACTGCTTTCAATAAACTTTATCCTTTGGAATGAAGGTGTTAAGCCTTAATTGGCTTTGAGCGAGCCTCTTTCTTGAAAGAAAAACAAAGAAGGTGTCCGTTGATCGGACGCCTTCTTTGTTTAGAGGATTTTTTACCATCTGATATTCCAGTTTTTAGCCGTACAGATATCTTGGATTAAAGTTTTTGCCGTTTCGTTGCTTAATATTATTTCTCCCGGCGTTAAGGATGTTCTGTCGGGAAGAGAATTTGCAATATCCAATAAGCTGGAAGGGTTATTTAGTATTTCAGTTTGTGACATCCACAGAACGCTTAAATTCTGATTATTAGATAAGTCTAAAGAGGAAATAGGAGTAGTACTTATTTTTAGAGTGGTTAGTTCCGGATTATTTGATAAATCCAAACTGGAAACTTGGGTAGCTGCTATTTCCAAAGTCTTTAGTTTTGGATTCCGGGAGACATCTAAATTACGGAGAATAGGTCCATTGCTAACATCTAAATATTCCAGATTGGGAAGTTTATAAAGAGGAATGTCATATAAAGTGTTTCCGGCTCCAGCCATTATCGATTTTAAGTTCGGGCAATTCGTAATTTCGATATTTATCAGACGCATACTGCAATATATGTCAGTAATTGACTCGGGAATGGTATAGAAGCGATACATGCTTCTTGCTAAAGGTGTTTTTGCATTCTGATAATGAATTGAAACAAAGGGAGGGGAAACGGTATCGAGAATGGCAAATCCCCAATCTAAAATAACCTCACTGGTAAAATTAACACTGCAAAATCCATAATAACCGTCTAATAATATTCCCAGGCTTAATTCTTTTTTAGGAGGATAGAGATTTGCGATAAAGTCCTTATCCGTTTCAGAAAGTTCCGTATTAGGTACTACTGCTTTTCTGTCGCCGGTTATGGTTCTTGGAAGTTCCAAGACCATTATAGAAAGAGGATCGTATTCCGTATAGTTTGTCTGATCGGTATCGTAAAGTTCCATAAGATTCGACGCTTCTTCCTCTGATAGACCATAGTAATCTTCCAGATACGATTGAGCTCTGCTATTGAACTCAATAGGAGAATCCGGGCTTTGATGTTCAAAGCCTAAGCCTAATACGTGTCCAAAACCTCTTAAGACATCTCCTTTTAGTGTTTCTTCATCCAGATAGTCGAAATCAAAGAAGTTAAGAGAAGGTTCATCCTGCGGTATCCATTTACAGTCGGTGCCAATCGTAGACCAGGTTACAAAACGTTCATCCAGGTCAAATCCTATTTTCACATCTGCGAGGTCACTTATTCCTACGTATTCAAATTTGATGTACGCATGTTCCAGCCAGAGGGCGGCATAGGTTTTCACTTTTTCCTGAAGAGCAGTTTCTCCATTTAAGAACTTAATTCGGATTGTATCTCCTGATTCCCAGACTTTATCATTCAGAGAGGTTGCTCTGAGTCCTGGTTGAACCGGATTTTTTATCATGTATACTCTTTCTGTTCGGGGATTTACAGTGTTTGTTGGTGTTGTAAGGTCATCTGTGTTATCACAGGAAAAAGATAAGATCCCTACTGCGATGACCCATAAAAAGATTAATTTCTTGTTCATTTTTTTGTTTTTTAAGAGGTTTGATTTTTTAATTAATAAAACGGTTTGTAAACTAATTCTTAATTAATTTATGAGATAGAATAGTAGTATTTATGCCTTTTTTAATATTAGATTAACAAGTGTATTTTTTAAGGAACAGGTTAATAATAGGGTGGGCAAGCCCCAAAATTTCTGTTTATACCGGCCCAAAGTTAAGAAATAATAATAAATAAAGTTAATTTATAAAAAGAAATATTTATTTTATAAGATAAGTATTCGTAGGTTACTGAAATCTTCGGATTCCTAACCGGTCGGGTTCTTTTTCTTGCAAGACGAATAATAATATCCTTATTTGCTCATAAACTGGGATGTACATCCGAAGAGCTCTCGGTTATACATCTGAGAGATCCGGTGAAGAGTATTGCGACGTACTTGAGATGTACATCTGAGAGGTGCTGAGATATACATCTCAGATTTGTAGTTGAAGGATTTAGGTTGGATATTACTGCAATATAAATACCAAATAACTGAGGATGATCAAATAAAAAGAGTTAGCTTAAATAGCTAACTCTCCTATTAAATTTCATAAAAATTCGTATCCGTAGTTTCAATTACTCCCATTCGATCGTTGCGGGCGGCTTTGAACTGATGTCATAAACAACCCGGTTGACTCCTTTCACTTTATTGATAATTTCGTTGGATATTTTTGCCAAAAACTCGTAAGGAAGCCGTGCCCAGTCGGCAGTCATGGCGTCTGTAGAGGTAACGGCCCGCAAGGTGACAGTATTTTCATAGGTTCTTTCATCGCCCATTACACCTACCGATTGAACAGGTAACAAGATGGCTCCCGCCTGCCATACCTCATCGTATAAGTTCCAGTCGCGCAGTCCCTGGATAAAGATATCATCGGCATCCTGAAGGATACGTACTTTTTCAGGAGTAATATCCCCTAAAATGCGAACTCCTAACCCAGGCCCCGGAAATGGATGACGTTTAATTAAATGCTCTTCCATGCCTAATTCTCTTCCTACACGGCGTACTTCATCTTTGAATAATAGCCTTAAAGGTTCTACGAGTTTAAGATTCATTTTTTCGGGTAAGCCACCTACATTATGATGGGATTTTATAACGTGTCCGGTAATAGAAAGAGATTCGATGATATCCGGATAAATAGTACCCTGAGCCAGCCATTTTATATCTTTTAATTTATGTGCTTCCTGATCGAAGATCTCTATAAATCCTTTACCTATGATTTTACGCTTCTTTTCCGGTTCTGTTACTCCTTTTAATTCCTGATAGAAATATTCTTTCGCATCCACGCCAATTACATTTAGTCCTAAATGCTCATAATCTTTCAATACTTTTTCAAACTCATTCTTTCTTAATAAGCCGTTGTCGACAAAGATACAGGTCAGGTTTTTACCTATGGCTCTGTTCAATAAAACAGCGCTCACAGAAGAATCGACTCCTCCGGAAAGGGCTAAGATGACTTTGTCGTTTCCTAATTGTTCTTTTAACTGATTAACCGTTGATTCGATAAAATTGGCAGGAGTCCAGTCTTTCTTCGCATTACAAATAGTTAAAAAATTATCCAGAATAGTAATTCCTACTTCAGTATGATATACTTCCGGATGAAATTGAACTCCCCATGTGTTTTCCCCTTCTATATGGTAAGCAGCACATTGTACGTCTTCCGTATTGGCTATAATTTGGAAATGATCCGGGATAGTTGTTATAGTATCTCCGTGAGACATCCACACCTGAGAGTTTTCCGGAATACCTTTCATTAAAGGATCTTTAGTATTAATGGGCGTTAACATTGCTCTTCCGTATTCTCTGGAATCACCCTTCTCTACTTTCCCATCTGAAGAATAGGCAAGATACTGCGCACCATAGCATATTCCTAAAACCGGATATTTCTTACGAATAGAAGTCAATTCGGGTTTGAAGGATTCGGCATCATTAACCGAAAAAGGGCTTCCCGATAAGATTACTCCAATCACAGACTCATCATTCTCCGGGAATTTATTGTATGGAACTATTTCACAGTACATATTTAGTTCGCGAAGTCTTCTTCCAATCAATTGAGTCGTTTGGGAACCAAAATCAAGAATAATTATTTTTTCGAGCATTGTAGTAAAATGTTTTTATTATATTTGTCCTGTAAGAGCCAATATAAAGTCATGAATGAATATGACTGCAAAAATACATAATTCCTTTAAATTAACCGCGATTTGTGAACATAATAGTACACC
>JAJBTS010000165.1 GCA_020860885.1 Bacteroidales bacterium | reverse complement strand
CTAAATCTGAGAGAATTCCTTTCAATTTATACTTTATAACTTCCAGCTACATTTCACAAAAAGAAGAGATCTTAAAAAAGAGGGGAAATTTGGGGGAAATAATTTCTTGTGGATCACAGGATAACCTGCAGGTAATATTCATTTTAGGGGAATCTCTTCGTGCGGATCATTTAGGCTTTAATGGATATCAGAGAAATACTACTCCTAATTTATCTAATGAAGATATTATTTCTTTTACTAATATTTATTCGGAATATACTTATACAAATGCAAGCATACCACATATTCTTACCAGCGCAGACAGCATTCATCCGGAGAGGGCATATAAAGAAAGATCTTTTATTGATCTATTTAAAAAATGCGGTTATTATACCTCTTGGCTAGCCAATCAGGAATCCGCTAAAACTTATGTATATTTTATGAATGAATGTGATACATTGGTTTTCAATAATATCAATAAATCGACCTACGTTTTTGATAAGTGGCTGGATGAAGATCTTCTACCGTCTTTCCACTGGCTTCTCCACAATAAGAAACAAAAACAACTGATAATTATGCACACGATCGGTTCACACTGGTACTATAATTCTCATTTCCCCAACGAATTTCAAAATTATGATCCTATAACCAAAAGCAGAATAGTAAATTCTAATTCCCCGGAAGAAATGATCAACTCTTATGATAATACTATTCTTTACACTGATTATTTTATTTCTAAAGTGATTAATGAGTTAAAAGATAAGAATGCAATTGTATTTTACCTTTCAGATCATGGAGAAGCATTAGGAGAAGAAGGTATTTGGTTGCATGCGGCAAATGTATATTCTACCCATTATCCTGCCTGTTTTGTTTGGATGTCAGATATTTACAAGATGGAGTATCCGGATAAATACAATGCTGCAAAAAAAAATAAAGAAGCTTTCTTTCGCACAGATTTTTTATTCCCAAGTATTCTGGAAGCCGCCGGCATTGAAAGTGATGTTGTGAATAAAAGCTTAAGTATTTTCCGTTAAAACTTTCAAACACAGTTTCTTTTAGATATACATTTTAAACTATACCTTCCTGGAGAATAATTCTTACTCATAACAATCTGATAACTAGGATAAAATTTAGTTTCCGGAAATCTATGTTTTTATCTGATCGAATCCTTCTCCATAGACTCCTCTTACTGAAGCTTGGGAAATAAATGCTTTCGGATCAATGCGGTTCACAATTCTAAAAATATGCACAGATTCGGTTTTTTTAGCCATTACAACCACTACTTTTACGGCTTTTTTGGTGTACCACCCTGTTCCGTCCAAAATGGTGCAACCCCGGTCTACTTCTTCCATAATGGTATCCGCTATTTCCGCGTATTTTTCGGAAAAAATAAAAAACTGAACAGATTGTCTCGCCCCGTTTAATACCAAATCAATTGTATAGGAAACGACTGCCATAGCGACCAGTCCGTACACTATTTTCTCTATACTTTCAAAGATTAAATACGAAGAACTTATTATTAATACATCGCAGAGCAACATTGACTTACCAACCGATATATTACGATATTTATTAATAATTAATGCCAAAATATCCGTGCCACCGGTGCTTCCTTTGAAGTTAAATACCAGTCCGACCCCTGTACCACACAATACCCCACCCAGAATACAATTCATGAAAGGCTCATTCTTTACCAGAGGTTCTTTAAAAATAGTTTGAAAGTAGGATAATAAAAACGTAAGAATAAAAACATTAATAATGGTTTTAACGCTAAACTTAAACCCAAATACTTTTATGGAAAGAAGTAATAAAACGGCATTAATACAAAAATAGCTTATTCCTACAGGTATATCACTTGCAAAATAAATGATGGCCGCTATACCCGTAACTCCTCCTGTAGTAATCCCTGAAGGTAAAAAGAAGCCTGTCCATCCAAAAGCATACAGGAACAATCCAATAAGAATAAAGAAATAATCTTTAGTTTCCTGAATAATGAATCCTTTGTCAATCTTCATTGAGGCTCTCTGTATTTATTCTCATTTTTATCATCCAGCATACTCAAATAGCTTTTGTAGCGGGATTCACTGATATAATGATCTTTCAAGGCCTCTCTTACAGCACAACCAGGTTCCTTTCTATGAGTACAGTTATTGAATTTACAATTGTGAGAAAATTTAAATATTTCCGGGAAATAATGAGATATCTCGACTCCTTCCATATCAAAAACGCCGAAACCTTTAATTCCGGGAGTATCGATAATATACCCTCCTTCAGTGAGCGGGATCATTTCAGAAAAAGTGGTTGTATGCATACCTTTATTATGATATTCTGAAATTTCCTGGGTTTTCTGGTTAATATCAGGAACCAAACGATTAATAAGCGTTGATTTCCCCACACCGGAATGACCTGAAAATAAAGTGATTTTATCTCTTAATAAATCTTTCATAAAAGAAAAATCACTGTCTTTAGATGCAGATATCTTGTAACACGTATACCCGATAGTCTCATACAGATGAATCAACGCATCCATATATTCCGTATCCTCTTCATTGTAACGATCAATCTTGTTAAAGAAAATAGAAGCCGGAACACTGTAAGCTTCAGTAGTAGCCAGGAATCTATCTATGAATGTAGGAGTTGTAATGGGATAGTTTACAGTAACGATCAAAAAAGCCTGATCCAGATTAGCCGCAATAATATGCGATTGTTTGGAAAGATTAGAAGACCGGCGAATAATATAATTCTTCCGGTCTTCAATTTCATAAATCAAGGCAGTTCCTTCCGGATTCTCTTCAATAAGTACATGATCACCCACGGAAATCGGATTCGTACTCTGAATATCTTTGAGGCGGAAACTACCTTTCAGTTTGGTATCGATCAACCGCCCATCGTCGGTCTTTACCTGATACCAACTTCCTGTATTCTTAACAACAAGCCCTCTCAAGGTTATACAGTCATTATTTCTTTTTCTTTTGCAGACAATACGTCTTCAATCTTCTTAAGATATTTATCATGAAGTTTTTGTATTGCTCCTTCGGTTTCTTTGCCTTCGTCTTCAGAGACCCCTTCTTTTACTGATTTTTTTATTCCTTCATTGGCATCACGACGAGCATTGCGAACGCCTATCTTTGCATTCTCTGCTTCGCTTTTCGACTGTTTGACCAATTGTTTGCGTCGATCTTCCGTCAATGCGGGAATCCCCAAACGAATAATTTCTCCATTATTTTCCGGAGTGATACCTACGTCTGAATCTTGAATAGCCTTTTCTATGGGTCTAAGCATCGTTTTTTCCCATGGAAGTATAGTGATTGTTTTTGCATCGGGAGTAGAAATAGTTGAAACGTTGGATAGAGGAACCATGCCTCCATAATACTCTACTTTGATCCCATCCAAAATGTGAACATTTGCTTTTCCTGCCCGGATACGGGACAAAGCATCTTCCAGATAAGTTAATGAATGAAGCATCTTTTCTTCAGCATGTTGAAGTACTTCCTTAATTACTGCCATAATATTTAGTTTTAAAAATTTGCAAAAGACCTGTTTTCTAATGCAAATATATATATTTTTTACGTTAAGAAGCAGATCAATTATGAACTAAAGTTCCTATATTTTCTCCTGAAAGAACTTTTTTCAGATTACCTGCCGTATCCATATCAAAGACAATGATAGGAAGTCCATTGTCTTTTGCTAACGTAGTAGCAGTCAGATCCATAATCTTTAACCCCCGATTATAAATTTCGTCATAAGTGATTTCATCGAATTTCACAGCCGTTGGATCTTTCTCCGGATCAGCAGTATAAATGCCATCTACACGGGTACCTTTTAACATTACATCCGCCTCCAACTCTACAGCTCTTAATGCCGATGCTGTATCCGTGGTGAAGAAAGGATTTCCGGTTCCTCCGGAAACAATAACGATTTCTCCCCTTTCCAATGCTTCTATAGCATCTTGTTTGATATACAAATGTCCGATAGGTTCCATGCGGGTAGCTGTATAAACATTTCCCTTTATTCCCACCTTCTCTAAAGCGGAAGACAATGCCAGACTATTAATAACGGTAGCAAGCATACCCATCTGATCTCCCTTTACCCTATCAAACCCTTTTGCTGCGCCACTTAATCCTCTAAAAATATTTCCTCCGCCAATAACAATAGCTATTTGCATACCCGTATCGGCAATCTCTTTAATCTGGAAGGCATAAGCATTCAAGCGGTTTTCATCGATTCCATATTGTTTTTCTCCCATTAGGGATTCTCCACTCAGTTTTAGTAATACACGTCTGTATTTCATAATACATTAATTAGTTATTAATAGAAAACACAAAAATACGATAAATTCGGAATTGAATTTGAAAAATCAATATATTTTTGGTTTCTAACTATCCAGTGGAGCCACTAATTAAATTCTCACTATGAAGCCCGGGTATTCTCTCCTGAAGTAAGTGCCTCTTTAATGCCTTGAAGGTTCTCATTAAATTCCATTAATTGTGAAAGAACCTGTACCGACTGATTACCCGGATCCAACCCTCCTAACTTATTCTTTTTGAGAAATACTTCTTTAATATGATTCCACCGCTCTAACTCTTTATTTGTCAACAATCCGGCAATTTCTTTTAATTTCAGGATATTCGCTTCTGCATCGGAAGTCAATGTTTGAGATTCACTTTCATAATGAGTAAGAATGAGTTGATTTATCTCCTTTCTATTCATAAGAGGAACAATTTGCCCAACCAATTTATTCATATCTCTATAAGAACCTTGTAACTTAAAAGATGGCTCCACTCTGTAAGAATCCTGCATCGCTGCACTATCAATGTAATTGCGATTGACTTTTAATACAATATTCCGCACAAGCAGACTATTCTTTACAACAGCAATAAAGTCATCAATATCTTGTTGCAGATGATTACCTTCAAGATCGGGCATCATTTCACTATTACTTTCTATGTAGTCCATCAATTTATAAAAATCATTGAAACTTTTTCCAGCGACCTTTTGTAAATAAAGATTCTCTGTGATTGCATTTTCCATCAGACTAAGTTTGAAAAGATGATCAGATCCTCCAATCACATCTCCGAGGTTATACACATCCGCACGGTTTGCCAGCATATCCGGAATCTGAAATTTTTCCCCGCTTTCAGTATAAGGATTTCCTGCCATCACGACACAAAATCTTTTTCCCCGCAGATCATATGTTTTACTTTCACCCTCGAATATGCCATCCATCTTACGTTGTCCGTCTGCTAAAGAAATAAATTTCTGCAAGAATTCAGGGCTGCAATGCTGTATATCGTCAATATATAACATAACATTATCAGCCATCTCAAAAGAAAGATTGATCTTTTTCAATTCTTCTCTTGCACCGGACGTTTTAGCCTCTGAAGGATCTATCGAAGTGATACTATGTCCGATTGTTGGCCCGTTTATTTTTACAAAATTTAATCCCATTGTATTTGCCAGATATTCCATCAATGTTGTTTTTCCATATCCCGGAGGAGAAATAAGTAATAGCATACCCATCCTGGCGGTACGTTTATTATCTCCTACAACTCCTAATTGTTTAGAAAAATTAGCCCCAATAAAAGGCAGGTAGACTTCATTGATCAACTTGTTACGTACAAATGAGGTAAGAACTCTGGGTTTCAGTTCATGGATTTTTAATGACTTTTTGAAAGAACTCGTCAAAAGATCTTTCTGTTTGCTGAATTTATTAAACCTGGGAATACTTTCCTCTGTAAATTCCGTCATTTTAAGAATAAAATCGTGATAATCTACCTGATACAAATTATTGCTGATAACAGGATGACTTCCTCTCAATTCATCTATTTCTATTCTATCCGAACCTCGTCTCATTTCGTACTGATGTTCATGCAATAGCAATTCACAAGCAGTTTCACTTACGTATTTTTTATATACATGGTATTTCGGCGAAAGATCGATAAAAGACCTTAACCAGTTTCTCACCAAATAAAAGCGCTCCACAATGCTGAACGACTCATTATCCAGATCTATTCTGAAACTCTCGTAAAGCTTCTCTTCTTTCAGATAGGACAAAAATTCTTTTTGTAGGAGTTGAGACTGTTCACTCACTGTGAAAGCCGGATTTTCTGCAAATTCAATAAAAAGATAAAGTGCAATTTGTTCCGGCAACATCTTGGAAAAACTAATCTGAGTATTCCATTTAATAAATAACTCCTCAATATTCTTAATTACATATTGATAATTTTTAGAGACCGGAAATGCTTTTAAAACATTATTAGCTGTGACGATCAACCCTCGGAGCAACCGTTTGTCATTCTCATTCAAACTGTACCAGAAGAGCTGTGCAGCCACTCTAACTTGTGGGCGAAAGGTTAATACTCCTAACTGTTGAGAAATATCTTTTAACTTATCAAAAATAATCAAAGCATCCTTATCATGAACGCCTTTCATATAGGATTCGGAATAGCTCTGTTCTACTTTCTTATTAACAAATTCCTTAGCATTGATATCCTTATTTACCAACCATTCATTAAATGTTTGGAAAGCCAGATATTCGGCACGATAAACCTGTTTATTTTCCGATACCAATTCCTGATCCCAAATATCTTGAAACTGATTGATAACATTATCCTGTAAGTTGAGATAAAAACCGGTACCGGTTAAATGGTACAACAGATAATCTTCCCGTCTCACGACAGTTAAATCAAGTGTTTGTTTATTAACCGCGAATTTATAGTTTCCTAATGCAATTATATTCTCGCCATCAACAAAAAGTTCTGTTTTATCCTTTAATATCCGTAAAGCATCTTCAAGCGATGTTTTTAGGCTATTATCCAAATTCTCAGCTTTGGAAATATCACCTAAGTTCCTGAGTTCTTCTGCTAATTTACGTACTTTATCGACCATGAGGTCAGTAGAATAAAACGACAGAATTTCCTCCTTCGCTTTAAAAGACTGAGCTTTATTTTCTACATTTTTAAGTACGCGAAGTCCTATTTGTTCAAGAGAAGATGTTTTACGGTTTATCTGTTCTATCAGTTGGGTTTTACGATTATCGAAAGCCTTGACAACTTCATTTCTTTTATCCGCAATAATAACAATAAACTCATCAAAATCAGCAAATTTACTTTCCAGTTCTTCAATCTGAACACTGATTTTAGTGAAATATTCATCCGATTTTTCAGGGCTGGAAACCAGTTCCAGATAATTTACTATACTTTGTTCCAAAAGAGTTAAATGAGCTCTGAATTCAGCCGAAGCTTCCTGATTTTTAAGAGAATCAACTTTTTTCTTTAACTGTGCTCTCACTTCATTCAATGAAGCAAATATCAGGGATATTTTTTCAATAATCTTTGTAGTCTGCGTAGTATCATCTATTTTCAAACTATTGAGTATATCGATCAATAATTCAAGTTCCGAAGATATCTGTTTGCAATTTTTATCTATCTCATTGGCATCTATGACTTTTGTTACCTTTTGTATATAGTCTTTTTGTGCTACTACCTTTTCTTCATAAGGAGCTAATGCTTCCTCTCGCAATAAAAAAGAGACTGTTTTATCGGAAAGATTACTGTTTGTTTCTGATAATATCTTCTTTAAATCTTCTATTCTTTCGGGATCGACATACTTATAACTATTCAATTCGATTACTTCCCCCTGCATCTTCCGGCATTCAGCCAATAGTTTCACTAATTTTTCCAGAGCATCGAACTTCGTATTCTTTATTGAGAATAATAAAGCATCTATTTTTTCTGTAGTCGTAGTAAGAATTTCCGTTGCATATTTTCTCTGTGCTTTTACTTTATCAAACTCATCAATTGCCATACTGGCTGTTTCCTGAATCTGCGACAAGGGATCCGATAAAGTGTAAGTACTGGCATCTGATATCCAGAAATAAGCATCAATTATATCTCCCGATTTTTTTCTATATCTTCGTATAATCCTTCATATGTATCTTCTTTATTGATCAATTGTATCAGTTCATGACTTTCAGCCATTGCTTTAACAATATCTTTATTCCCTATTTTATATAAAAAATTATCTTTCTTTTCCGTGTTTTCTTTAAGTTGACGAGAATAGGGAGTTTGCCATATCTGGACCTGATGATGCCGGATGGCTTCTTGCTCTGACCGGAAGAAGATAAGCGTTCCATCATAAAAGAGAGTATGTCCGTTACAGATAATAGGCGTTTCTACCTGTTGCCTGATAATATTGTAAGACATCAGTACATAGATATTTCGTTTGTTCTGATAGAAAATATACAGGAAGTCTTCTCCGTTGGGAGATATTACTTTCCTGAAAAACTCAAGCCCTGCCAACTCACTTTCAAAGATCTTATATTCTCCGTTTTGAAGGTAGTAACCATTAGGAAATATGACTCCCTGATTATCAGGCAATAATATTCCGGCATCGTTCAGTATTTTTATGTTCAAAATCTCTTTTGTCCGGACATTGAATACATAGGTTCGAAAATCTTCCTGATAAGGTTTAATCCGCAATAATATCAAATTACCTAAATCTGCATAATAATATTCGGCATCGTCCAGCTGCTGATCCTTATTCTCCACTTTTTCCGAATAAATTCCTTTACCGGTCTGAGTATTATCTTCTACCTTAAAAGTAATATCTCCTCCAGTAGCTTCGATAAATACTTTATCCAAAACAGATACATGAGGATAGACCCCTAAACGACGATCCTCCAGTGTTGTTTTTACCCAAACAAACTCATGCTGCGGAGCTTTCACTACCTCATGAATACTCCGGTCATCCTGATAGGTCAGTTTAGATCCTTTGATCAGCCATTTGAAGGCTTTTTCATCTCCCGCATTCTTACTAGTCTGAAAAATCATGTAAAGGTAATTCTCAGTTCTTCTGAATTTTAGGAAAATAGAATCCCGGTAATATTTATACAGATTCTTAAAGTCAGTAACAAAAGACGGATCATTTATCAACTCCAGCGATTGAGGTATAAATTGATTGTTTTCAAATAAATAGATACTAAAAACATCCTTCAACTCTATTTCTGTTCTCAATCCGAAATGGACATTATATCCAAATATACAAAGATTGCCTAACGCAAGTATTCCTCTCGCTTCACAATTATTTTCAGTATTAATACGTTGGTTAGCGATTAATGAAAAGTCTGTTGAAGAAAAAACTTCTTTCCGCGCTTCATTCAGTGCGTTCAATTTCTCCTGAAGAATATCTTTTTGAACTTGCAATCTTTTACGGATAATCTCGTACGTTCCTGCTTCTAATGCTTCAACAGCTTTATTTTTTTCCAGATCCTGCATAGTTGTGTGTTAATAATATCTGAATCCCTTAAAAATAAAGGGATCCAGATAAACTCGAATTAATGATGGAATGAACAGTATTTATTTTATCTTTTTATCTGATATTCCTGCTGATTGAGCCATTTCCAGAAGACTGCTCAAAAAGCTTTTATCTTCCTTATCACTTGTTTTACTTTGCATTTTCAATATCAATCCGGCGATACTTAAATTCTTAATATCTTCCGTTGATATACCTGTTTTTTCTGCAAAATAACGGATACGGTCCAAAAGATCTCCTTCGGAAATGCTATTACCCAATAGTGCATTTTTCAGTTGAGTAGCATTGGAGCTTTCATTTACCAGCCGGTCAAATCCTTTAGCATTTGATATTTGTTTCACTATATTCTCGAAAAACATCGTTTCTCCTCCCACAATATCAATATTCGCATTCTTTAATGCTTCAGACAATACATGAGCCTGAGCTTCGGCGATATCTTTCTGAATATGGATCTGAGCCAATTCCACTTCTTTTTCTTTTTGAATAGCAATTTTGAATTCTTCATGCTCTTTACCTACACCGTCGAGTTTTTTCATAGCTTCGGCTTTCTCAGTTATACCTGAAGCTTCGGCCAATGCTTTCTCTTTAGTCACTTCGGCTTCCATCAGCCCTTCTTTCTTCTTCGCGTCTGATTTCACCTCAATACCCAGAGCTTCAGCTTTCGCCTTCTTTTCTATAACAGATGCTTCTGTGAAACCTTGTATTTCCAACGCCTCAGCTTTTGCTTTAATTACTTCCGCTTCAGCTAAACCCAGAGTTGCATCTTCCCGGGCCTTTGCATCAGCAAGTATTTTTCTGGCTTCGGCCTGCTTCGCTGAAGCCTCTTTCTCAGCTTCTGCCTGGATCAAAAGTTCTTTAGCTCTTTCTTCTGCCGCAAGCTTTTGCGCTTCAGCGCTTTTCACAGTTTCTATTAATCTCTGTTCAGCTTCTTGAGATGCTTCCGTAATGCCTACCTGTTTCTGACGATCGATCGTACGGAACGCTTCAATATCATGAATGTTTTGTTGTTCTTCTACAACCCCTTTTTCAAGCTGAACGCGTTCTTTGATGACATCCTGTATATTTTTCTTTTCAATTTCCACAGCACGTTCTTTATCAATCTGAGCCAAAGTAACAATCCTCTCCCTTTCGGTTTGCTCTAAAGCACGATCTTTTTCGACACGCTCCGTCTCAACAGCCTGGGTTCGTTGTTTGTTCTTTTCTGCAATAATAATCTGACGAAGCTTATTTTCTTCCTGTATCGCCAGACTCTCTTCGGTGGTAATCCTGACAGATTCGGCTTTCAGGCGCTCCTCCTCACGTACTTTTTGTATCTCAGCCTCTTCACGTGCTTTAACATTATCTATTTCACGTCTTTGTTTTTCTTCTTTTTCTGCCAATTGCCTTTCTAATTCCAAAATGGCTTCACGGGCTTCTACATTTTGCTTTTTAATCACCTTCTCTTCCTCTCTACGAATAAGATTTGCTTTGATATTCTGAGCAGCCGTCAGATCGGTTATTTTCCGTATACCTTCAGAATCCAGAATATTCTCGGCGCTTAAAAATTTCAATTCTGTTTGCTCCAGATAATCGATCGCACAATCGTCTAACACATAACCATTCAGATCGGTTCCGATAATGTTTATTATTTCATCCCGAAACTCCCGGCGAGCTTCGTACAACTCTATAAAATTAAATTTCTTACCCACCGTTTTCAATGCTTCCGAAAACTTAGCTTCAAAAATATCTTTCAAGGTAGAAATATCACTGGCCCGTTCAGCACCAATAGACTGAGCAACATTAATTACATCATTAACCGATTTATTTACCCGCACGAAAAACGCGACTTTTATATCAGCGCGGATATTATCTTTACAAATTAATCCGTCGTGTTGCATTCTCTCTATCTGTACTTTTTTAAGAGAGATATCCATAATTTCCATCTTATGGAAAATAGGAATCACATACATACCTTTATTAAAAGCCACTTTCGTTCCACCTACTCCAGTTCGGACAATAGCTTTTCCCTGAGGAATTTTCTTGTAAAAAGAAGCCAGTAATCCCAGAAACACCAGCACAGAAAAAATAATAGCTCCTGCGATAATAACAATAATTTGCATAATTCAATTCTTTATTTTAAGGGTTATATATTCTAAAAATTCCGGATACTTATTTCTTTACTTACATAATAAGTTCTTTTGTCATCCGATTCATCTTCTATAATTACATATTCACCATATTTAAGTTCTTGTCCATCCATGCTGACCACATTCAACTTTATAGGATTATTATCTATCATAATTTCGGCAGTTCCTATTTTCTTATCTTTAATATTAGAAAGCATTTTTCCAGAACGTCCGATAAAATCAATTTCATCCTCACCCCGGTAACCGAGTTCTTTAAAAATTTTCGCCATAGGATTCGTTGTTATTTTAGTAAAAAATAAGCTGATAAAAGCTAATGGAAACAATATCAACAAGGACCAGGCTCCCCATGTACTTACATTTATAAATGAAGTTGTTATCAGAGACCCAAGCCAGATAAAAAACTTAAACGCTGATAAAATAAGCATGAACGGAACTTTTCCAACATTCATGAAATTCAGAAATTTTATAAAAAAACCCGGTTCTTTTTCACCAGCACCCTCTCCATCCGGTTCTGAAGTATCTACATCCGTATCTGTATCGGCATCCGGAACATCCACATCAAAATCAAATCCCAGATCCAAATCGTCAATACCGACTCCACTGAGGAATACAAAAAGCCAATAAAGGAGGATGATACCCATCACTACTGTCATGACAGCATTGGGGAGAGGGTGCATTAAACTGTGAAAAAATTCATTCATAATAATGTATAGATCCAATAAATTTTAATATTATAATATACCTAACTTCCGTTTTATTTCATCCAGATCCTGATTTACTTTTGAGCCTTCATACCCAATAGCCTTATCTATTTCTTTATCTACAGAAGTCCGTTTGTTAGCAATTTCTCCATAAGCCTGAGCCAAAGCCTCCTCTTCTTCTACTTTCTCTTTCATACGTTCAAGCATACTAATCGTACTGTTACTGTCGATTTGCGCCATTTGTTTATTCACTTCTTTCGTAGCACGACTGACTTTTATTCTCGATTTAAGAGTTTTCAACTCATTTTCCCATTTGGTTATATTGAAATGCAATATGTCAATATTTTTTTGAATTTCATCCGCCGAATTTTCATGGGTAACCTGTTGTCCGTTCAAAAGTGCGATCTCTTCCAGTAAATTTTCTTTCAAAGATAATGCCTCTTTTGCCAATTTTTCTCCCTGTTCCGGATTCAATTCTTCTTTTTGAACTTTAGTCATCAGCAAGACAGCCTTATTTTGGTAATCTTCCGCAGCAATTTGTTTTTTCTGCTTCTCATTTTTAGTACGGATAGCCATGGCTCTGACCTGAGCCAAAGCTTCCAGCGCTTTATCAAGATCTTCCCTCATCTCGCGAATCCCTTGTTCTGTCATCCGAATAGGGTCTTCCATCTTATCTACTGCAGAATGAATTTCTGCCTGTCCGATCCTAAGTAGTCTCTTAAAAATATTCATAATTTTACTTTTTAGAAAATTCAATAATTTGTTCGTAATATTCGCTTAATAATAAGCCCAAAGAATTCAGCGCACCTTCAAATTCATTAATATCCAGATTCTCTATTTGCATAGTATATCTGAAAATAACTTTCTCACCAGCTTCATCCAGAACAAATGCACCATGGATAATATCTCTGTTTTTTTTCAATAATGACTTCAATACGTCCTTGTCGTCACTTTTTAATTTAAAGATAAATTGTTCCATGATAAGAATGGGAGGAGCTACTCCTAAAATCAGGTTCTTAATTCCATCCGATTCGTTCTCAATACAAAAGATACCTTCCTTTTCGTTCTGATACGAAATAGAATAACCCAACCGGGAAATGAATGATTCGATCTTTTTGAAATACATAATAGTCTTTTTTAATATATCAAACTCCAGTAATTTATTACGATTTATGTTTGCTTTTTTTGA
>JAJBTS010000277.1 GCA_020860885.1 Bacteroidales bacterium | reverse complement strand
TCCTTATATTATAATATATCCGTAAAAGCATTCTTATTGGGTTTGTTGTTAAAATCCGGGGTAAAAACAATTAGAGTGTTTCAGTTTTTGAAATTGAAACTTTTTTTCGTTATATTTGTTTCAAATATAGTTTAATGTATAACATTTAAAAATATTGAATCATGAGAGACGAAATCAGAAAAAAAGGTGTTGATATCCTTTCATTAGATGTAGAAAAACTCATCGAAATGTTAAATGCAGCTCTGGCTGAAGAATGGTTAGCGTATTATCAATATTGGATCGGTGCTCAATTGGTTGAAGGACCTATGCGTACCCAGGTGGAAGCTGAATTACTGGAGCATGCTCAGGAAGAATTAGTTCATGCAGATCGCGTTGCAAAACGTATTATTGAATTAAATGGAACTCCAATCCTAAACCCGATTGAATGGACAACTAAAGCACGTTGTAGATACGAAGCTCCCGAAGATCCTTATGTAGAAACTATTCTTGCTCAGAACATTCGTGGTGAGCGTTGTGCTATTCAACGTTATCAGGAAATTGCAGATTATACGGATAAAACAGACTGGGTGACTCATACTATGGCAGTAGAAATATTGGCGGAAGAAGTGGAACATGAAAAAGATCTGGATGATTTTGTTGTAGATATCAATTTGATGAAAACAGCAATGAGATAAGAAATTAGAACAGATCTTATTTATCAAGTAAAACCCCGGCTGTTTGTTTTCGGAAAGAATTCAAACAGCCGGGGTTTAATATTTTCTAAACTTCTAAAATAAATTTAAATGAAAGAACTTATAAAGATTTTATTTCCTGTAAAGCAACCAAAGGGAGCTTTTTCATTGATGTTATTATCTTTCCGGATTCTATTTGGAATTGTATTAATGACGCATGGGTTAGAAAAATTGAGTAATTTTTCCCAATTGTCGGAAAGTTTCCCCGATCCACTGGGTTTAACAAGTCGTGTTTCGTTAGGATTGGCCATTTTCGGAGAGGTAGCTTGTTCTCTAGCGTTCGTTTTCGGATTTTTATACCGTCTGGTTCTGATTCCTATGATCTTTACTATGGGAGTAGCTTTCTTTATTATTCACGGAGGAGATCCTTTTGCCGACAGGGAATTAGCCTTTGTATATATGGTAACTTATATAATTCTTTATTTTCCCGGACCCGGAAAGTATTCTGTAGATTACTGGCTGGGAAGAAATCTGCCAAAATGGTTGAAAATAAGATAGATGGGTTAGATTAACATCTTCACTAATAATTCGAATAAGAAGGTTGATACAGTTTCCGATGTTATCTTTACTTTTTTATTGAATAAGTAAAAGTTATTCCTATATTTGCAAACAGAGTTTTATTATTGCTTAATTATAAATTATGATTATTATGAAGAATGGAAACTACTCTTTTTTCTTTCTATCTTTTTTCTTGTGTTTTTTTGCCGGATTACCTGTTTTAGGACAGAATACTATTTATGTGAGTGACCTGGAGTGGGAAAGTATACAAGTGGGTTATGATTCGCCTCAAAAAGATAGAGGACTTGAAGGATTGCCTTTACGTCTTCGGAATAACGAAGGATCCACCACTACTTTTAGTAAAGGATTATGTTTGCATGCAAAGTCTAAAGCAACGTACAATATAGAGGATTTGGAGGTACAAAAATTTCAATCTTATATCGGGATTAATTATGGGAAAAGTGGAGGAAGTTGCAAATTTATTGTATGGGCGGATAATCAGAAGCTTCATGAAAGCGAAATTCTTTACGAAACCAGTATCGGTAAATATCTGGACATAGATATTCCTGCAACAACTAAGAAACTTATTCTGGAAACCACCGATGGGGGAAATGGTATCTCTTCCGACCATAGTATATGGGCGGATGCGAAAATTATTTTGAGTCCGGATGCCAAAGTTCCTGTTCAGGATATTGGTTTTCAACTAAGTAAAGGAATGCTCGAAATTGGTCAGGAGAGTGATGTTGAACTGGCGGTTTACCTTTTAAATAATGAACTGCTGGATCTGGATTCTCCGGATGTTTCGGTTACTTATTCCAGTAGTCATCCGGCTATTGCTGCCATTGATAATGAAGGTAAAGTAAAAGGTATTTCTCAAGGGAATACTACTATATCCTGCACTGTATCTTATAATGGTGTTTCCCGTACGGAAATTACAGATTGTATTGTAGGTGAAGGTAATAAGGTTACTTCCTGGATTATTAAATCTCCGGATAATAAATTTAAAGTCGGTTGGGCATTGAATGAAGTTGGAACTTTAAGTTATACAGCTTTTTTGAATGATAAAAAGATTGTTTCATTTTCACCTACAGGTATTGTTAGTAATATAGGAGATTTCTCTAAAGATTTGGTTTATGAAAGTTATACTACTCAATTTATTCAGGATAATTACAATTTGATAGGAGCGAAAACATCACACGTGGAATCTCAGGCAAATGAGATAACATTGAATTTTACTACGGAAAATAGCCGTTTCAAAGTTATTACCCGTGTATACGAAGATGGTTTTGCATTTCGGTATGGTATAGATACAAAGGACGGGAGTAGTGTTAATCTTAGAATTTCTTCCGAAAAAACAGCCTTGCAGTTGCCTGAAGGTTCAGTATCACAGGCTATGTCCTATATTAGTCATCATGAGGCAGTAGCCTATGAAAAGAAATTCACGGATCTGAATGAAGATTATATTATACCATTTTTATATCACACTCCGGAGGATGTTTGGGTATTGTTATCAGAAGCTGGTTTATCTACTGAATATTGCGGAGCTCAGATCACGGGAAATAAAAATGGGCGGTTAGACATTATTTTTTCAGAAGAGCAGAAGACGAGTGTTATTACAAAAACATCTTTTCTATCTCCATGGCGCTTTGTTGTTGCAGGAACTCCGAAAACAATTGTAGAAAATACTATGCCTGAAAATTTGAGTTCTCCTCTGGATGCGAGTGCATTTACGGAAGGTACTGAGTGGATAAATCCGGGTGTTTCCGCATGGACCTGGTTAAATCGCGAGAGTACCAGTGACCTTTCCACTTATAAAAAATATGTGGATATGGCTGTTGCAATGGGCTGGCAATATTTATTGCTGGATGAAGGCTGGCAACCGAAAGCAACTCAGGCAGGATACGTTTATTACGGATATTTCGACTGGACAGAAGAACTTATTAAATATGCGAATGATAAAGGTATAGGCCTGTTGGTTTGGGCAAATAATTCGGATTTGAATACGGATCAAAAAAGAGAAAAGGCCTTTTCTGAATGGCAGTCTATGGGTTTCAAAGGTGTAAAACCAGATTTCTTTAATTCACAATCTCAGGCTCAGATGAAATATTACGATGCTTTGATGAAAAGTACGGCAAAATATAAATTATTACTTAATCCCCATGGAGCAAATAAACCTACAGGAGAAAGACGGACTTATCCAAATACATTAACTCGTGAAGGTGTTTTCGGTGCAGAACAAGATTTATTTAAACCCGCAGAAATGAGCGCCCGCTGGAATTGTATGCTACCTTTCACCAGAAATGCGGTGGGGCCTGCTGATTTTACACCGATGTTGTCTTATCGGGTAAGTGAGACCCGTAGAAATTATACGGTATCCCACATGGCTGCTATGGCAATTGTGTATGAAAGTGGTATTCAGTGTCTGGCGGATCGGACAGAAACATATTTGAATTCTCCTGCCAGAAGCTTGCTGGCAGCTATCCCTGTTTTCTGGGATGAGTCGAGCTTAATAGATGGAGTTCCGGGTGAGTATGTAAATATTGCTCGAAGAAGTGGTGAAGACTGGTATGTTGGTATAATATGTAATGAAAAAAGAGAGGTGGTTCTCTCTCTTGACTTCTTAGATGAAGGAACTTATTATGCTTTTATTTATAAAGATGGAAAAACTTTTGATGAGATTGCTACAGAAATTCAGCAGGTTGATAAGAGTAGTACTATTACTATTCCCGTTGTAAAAACCGGAGGCGCCAGTATTAAAATTACCAGACGTGAAGTATTGGAGCCTGCAAAAGTTACTCTGGATGCTGAACAAATCACAGTAGAAGAAAATAAGAAATATAATTTTTCAGCGAAGTTGGAACCTGTAGATGCTTTTTACAATACAACAACCTGGACTTCCAGTGATGAGTCGGTAGCGAGTATTACGAGTGAAGGAGTTCTTACTGCAAAAAAACAAGGGAAAACGATCATCACTGTTACTACCGGATCCACTAATCAGATTACAGCTAGCTGTGAAGTTATTGTGAAGCAACCCACAAGTATTCTAAATGAAAATTGGGAGGTTTTACGAAATAAGGAAGACAACTGGAAATTGAATTCTAATACTTCTGTTACAATCACCACTATGCCGGGAGAACTTTACCCGGGAACCGCCAGTGCCGAGAATATTTTTCTGACACAAGCAAAAGATAATAATTTTAGTTTTACATGTAAACTGGATTTTAATCCTCAGCAGGATTATCTATCCGCAGGTCTTATTGTCTATTTAGGAGATGATAAAGTTTTTGGAGCTTATAGAAGATATCATTCTTCTTACGGAGGAAATGTGTTGTCAATTGTATCTCAGAATGGAAGCAGTTTTAGTGAAAATCAAATTTCTGATCCATTGACGAATCAGGAGATTTATTTGAAAATAACCAAATCTGGAAGTTCTTTTTCAGGATTTTACAGTACTGACAATGAAAATTGGATACAGATAAAAAATAACGTTACCAATTCATCTTTAAGTAATGGTATTTCTTTGAAAATAGGCTTATATGCAGTAAGCGGTAATGGTAAAACAGGTAAAATTCCTGCTGTCTTTTCTAATTTTTCATACAGTCCGGATAATCAATCTTTTTCTTTAATCCCTTTTGGAAATATTACAGGTAAAGAAGAAATAATACAGGATAATAATATAACTATTTTAATAGAAGGGAAAGATATTCGTATTACTACTCCCGATAATTCGGAAGTTTCGATTTATACGGTTACCGGGGAGAAAATAAATTCAGGAGGTATCCCTTTTTCCTGTCATTTAGAACAGGGAGTGTATGTTTTATCCGTAAGTGGTGCGGATGGAAAAACGGAGAGTAGGAAAATCCTGATTCAATGAACTCAGATTTTCTGATTCATTTTCTCTTCCGCAAGGACTGTATTGGGAAAGATTTCCCGAGCTTCATTTAATAATAGGGTTTCATCGGGATAGCGGGCAGAAAAATGGCCCAATATAAGTTTTTTAACACGAGCTGCTTTGGCGATCAAGGCAGCTTGTTTTGCAGAAGAATGAAGAGTTTCCCGTGCCCGTGCAATATCTTTTTGAATGAAAGTCGCTTCATGATACAATAAATCAACTCCTTCAATAATAGGAATAATTTTTTGCAAATAAGCGGTATCGGAGCAATAAGCATAACGGTGGCTCGGTTCAGCAGGCCTGACAAAGACTTTATTGAAAATAATACTACCGTCTTCCTTAATAAAGTCTTCTCCGTTTTTTATTGCCTGAATTTGTTTAACGGGAACCTGATGGAAGTCAATCATTTCCCGGATAATATGTGGACTTTTTGGTTTTTCTTCCAGAAGAAATCCAGCCGTAGGAACCCGGTGTTTCAATGGAATCGTATATACTTTCAAAGATTTATCCTCCATAATCAGTTCATTTTTTGTCGGATCGAAAGAATGAAAAATTACTTTATAGGGTAATTGACTACAAAAATAATTCAAAATAGGCAGAAAAATTCTTTCTGCATCCGGTTGTGCATGTATATGCAGGTCTGAAGTTCGTCCGAGAAGCCCTAAAGTAGAAATTAGTCCCGGTAAACCAAAACAATGATCTCCATGTAAATGGGAGATAAATATATGATTCAGTCTCTGAAACTTAAGTTTCATTGCCCGGAATTGCAACTGACTGCCTTCTCCGCAATCAATCATGTACAATTTATCTCTCAGGTTAACTACCTGCGAACTTAGAAAATGCCGGGTAGTGGGTAATGCTGAGCCACAGCCCAGTATGTTTAACTCGAAACGATCCATTATTCAATACCGATAAGTTTGTGAATCTGAAGACTTAGCCTCCATTCGGGATGGGATTTTATATAGTCAACGCAATAATCAATATTAGCTTTTGTAGATTTTTTATCCTTAGTAAATACAGGGCTGAGAAAATAATATTTTGCATCGGGTAAGGAAGAAACAGAAGGGATATAAACTCCTTTCTTTACCGGAAGACGTACTTCATCTACTTCTCTGTTTATTCTTTTTGCGTATTCCGCATTGCCTTTCGGACTGATGACTTTATAGTCCAGCAAATCCGATAATTCTTTGTGTCCATTACTTTCTATAGCCTGTAAGTATCCTTCTTCTTTAAAGAAAGATAAAATTTCATCTGTTAATTGCAGAGTGGGTTCACCACCTGTCCAGATAATCCATTTTGACGGATATTCCTGAATTAATGAAACAATTTGTCGGGTATTCATGTCTTTTCCGTGTTCAAAATCTGTATCACAGAAATCGCATTGAAGGTTACATCGGGTTAAACGGATAAATATAGATGCTTCTCCCTGTCTGCCACCCTCACCTTGCAAAGAATAAAAAATCTCATTAATATTCAGGTTCATACAAGCAGGATGTTTTGGGTGTTTCGCTTACTTCAATAGCATACAGTTCAGGGATTACCGGTTTAAATTTATCATAAATGAATTTGGCTATATTTTCAGAAGTAGGATGCCCTGGAATAATGTCATTCAGATGGCGATGGTCCAAAGTTTCGTCGATAAATTCTTTAATAACCTTCAATTCGTTGTAATCTTTTACAAAACCGAATTTATCTAAAGTCTCTGATTTCAGATGAACCGTAATAATGTAATTATGCCCATGCATACGTGCACAAGGATGATCCTTTTCAAGTAGATTCAATATATGGGATGCTGAAAATGCAAATTCTTTACTGATTTTATACATCATTAACGTCTTTATGTGAATGCAAAGTTACAAATAATTCATTAGCAAGAAAAAAATAAATAATTTTGCAGAAAGGTGTAACTTTTCTAATTCTCAATCGTCACTTAAATAGAACATGAAGCAGGACAAATTTAGAAATAATGTATTACCGCTGGTCGATAAGTTATTTCGTTTGGCCTTAAACATTACATGCAATAAAGAAGATGCCGAAGATGTTGTTCAGGATACGCTGTTTAATGTATGGAAAAAAAAGGAAGATTGGGACACAATAGGTAATATGGAAGCTTACTGCTATCGTTCCACCCGGAATATAGCTCTTGATAAGATCTCATTAAAATCAAATCAGCATGAGACTTTAGAGAAAGAGTATGATGTACCCGAATCAGCAAAAAATGCTCAGGATCATTTAGAGCAAAAAGAACAATGGGTTTTGCTGGAATCTTTTCTGAGGCGATTGCCGGAGAAACAACAAACAGTCTTCCAACTTAGAGAAATAGATGATTTAAGCTATAAGCAGATAGCTGAAATTATGGAGATTACTGAAGAACAGGTGAAAATCAGCCTATTTAGGGCCAGACAAAAACTAAAGAATTTTTTTGAAGAAACAGATGAAGATGAAAAAAGAAATAATTGAGCAACTCTTGGAACGTTATTGGCAATGTGATACTTCTCTGGAAGAAGAAAAACAATTGCAGGAGTTCTTTTCCGGAAATAAGGTTCCGGAAGATTTGAAGAAATACACTCCTTTATTTCAAATGAAGAATAAGCAGAAAGCTATTCAGGCTCCTTCTTATTTGAAAGTTGCATATGAGAAAACAAAGTCACTCCATTTTTATCAGTTATTAAAAATAGCTGCTTCGTTTCTAATTATTGTAACGTTAGGTATGGGCTTATATACACATTATCATCAGGATCGGTTTTTGGATATGGTTCTTTCCGAAACTTACAATGAACCGGCAGATGCGGCAAAACATACGGGAGAAATTATGGCTAAGGTATCTTCCCTTCTTCAATTGATCCCTGAAAAAGTAGTTACAGAAGAATCTGATACTACAAATATACAAGAGGAGCAGAAAGAAGTAAATGATTCTTTGAAATGAGAAAACAAATATTGATACTATTTATAATATTGATTTCTTCTTCATCCCAGGCACAGGTAATGAATGCTTTTCTGGATAAATATGGAAAAGACGAGAATATTATAGTGGTCAATATTGGAAAACGAATGTTAGATAAAATGCAATCTGATTCTCTGGCTACGCCTGAGTTGCAGAAAGCAATCGACGGATTGGAAAGTATCAGGATCGTATCTTCTAATGACCAAGAGATAATTGGAGCTTATTATCAATCCGCCTATGAACTGGTTCATAAGACTAAGAAATTTACTGAAGTCTTATCGATTGACCACGAAGATGAGTTGTTACATATATTGATTAAAAAAACCAAAGAGAAAGTGAACGAATTGGTTCTTTTATCAAAGGATAAAAAAGATTTTCATTTTATTAGCCTCCAGGGAAATATTCAATTGGATGTATTGGCAAAATATTCAGAGAATATAGGGGTTAAAGGTTTGGAAAAATTGAACAATATTCAATAATAATACTATTTCTTTTAAACTAACTTTTTTGATTAAAACGGTAGGAAACGGCTGGACGTGAGTCCCGCCGTTTTTGATTTTTAGTTGATAAGTCCTGTATCCAATACGGCAGCATAGGTTCCTTCAATAATTCCTTTTTCGTTGATATGAATGATTGTGGGTGTACCAATAATTCCGTAATTCACAAAATTTTCTCCATCAAAGCTATTGAAATCACACAATTTATTTTTCCAGGGAAAGTTCTTAGAAGTAAATTCAAATAGACCTTTATTCGCATTCGCAGATATGGAGATAACATCGTATCCTTTCTCCTGTAATTTAGGATAGGATAAAATCATATTTTCTACTTCTTCCATACAATTTCCACATTGAGAATCGTAGAATATAATCAGTTTTTTAGAAAGATCGAGATCCCCTATTGCCGGAGCCTTTAATCCGGAACCACTGGTAAGGCTTTCTATCGCATTTGCAATTATACCCTGAGGATTTGAAATTCGTCCGGAATCTTTCAGATAAGAAGCTATTTTTGCACGGGCTTCAAAGGAACCATACATTTCTGTAAGTTTAATAATGTCCGAAGCCAGATCTTCAAAGACAGGTTGAGAAGATGTCCGGTTTAATATCTCTATGATAGAGGAAGCCAAAGATGTTTCGTCAGAGTATAATTCCATCGCGAAATATAATGCATCCGACCATACTCCACTGGTGTACAAATCCTCCATATTTATTTTTTCGGAAAATGTTTTTATTAAAGCTTCCCGGCCTGTTTCTCTCTGGTCGGATTGCAAAAGCCGGTCTGTAATTCCATTTGTAAAATCCAAAATCTTCAGAAAGCGGGCAGCATACAACTGACTTGCTCCTATTTCATCTTGTAAGTCTTCAAATTTTGTTTTCAGTTGTAAGATCTCCTTTTCAAATACGGTATAAATAGCATCCTCTTGCGAATAGAGACTGAGTCCATAATTGATGGTTTGTATCTTATTCAATAATTCTTGCTCAGAGGAGTATTTTTTACTTCTGAAATCATTTTCAGGACTATTCTCATAAACTATAGTTTCATCCGAAGGGTGAGGTTCTGTACAAACTATACGAAAATTTTCATTATTAATAATGAAAGAAACTGATCCGAATTGTTCTATACTCCATACACCGCTTCCCGTGTAATTTTTATATTCATTTGGGATTATCAGGGTAGCATTCCCTGCACTGCTAATTAGTCCGGTCTGGACCGTATCTCTTTCTCCTCCTTTGAAAAGACAAAATGTATATTCTTTTCCTGAAAAAGAAGGAAAATGAAGTTCAATCGTTTGAGCGGTACAATTAAAAATAGTTGAAAATAGGAGAATAAATAAATAAATTCTTTTCATCCGTTTTTTAATAATGTTATTAAAAGTGTAAATATTCAAAAATGGAATGGATCTACAGATCCATTCCATTTTAACTTAGTGAATATTAATTGATTGTTTAATATTATTTCACACAACGTATTACGCGACCATAACGTTTTGAAGTTTCTGTATCGTCTTTACTGCTTTGTCTGACAATAGTGTAAGCAGGGAACCAATGTCCGTTTACTGTTCCTTCATTACGACCTAACATAGTTGTATTGCTGGATACAATTTCTGTTCTTTCTGCCCGGCCTACGAGTACGCCTGTAGCAGTTCCCTGATACTGAGCGGTGTAATAAGGTCTGGAACCCGGAGAATTATCCGAAAGGTTAGAACCGCTGATAAATCCGGTTGCCGGGAACCAAACATCGTTATTGGTTGTAGCAGTTCTACCAGCTGTGAATCGGCCAGAGTAAGCTGAACCCCATGCACCTCTCGCTTCACCAAGAGTTTGTCCGATAACAGCAGTTTCGTATTTAGTCGGTAATCTCCACTCATATCCTAAGGATTTACAAGGATCAGCACCGATAGGCCATTCGCTAACACCATCGTTAGTTAAAGGTCCGGCATTGAAGGAAGCATTTCTTCCATCGGCAGTACCTACGATCACATTTCTACCCCATTGATAGAAGTCTCCATTAAGAGATTTTCTTTCCGCAAGAGTAAGATCTGAATCGAAAGGATCGATAGACTGATCGGCTCCTAAGTTGTAGGAATTAACAACCAGTTCCGTAACAGTTTGAGATCCGTTGTTTCCGCTTGCATATCCGTTAACAATACCACCGCATATACAATCTTTAACAGTTAAAGTTCTTTTCTTCTTAACTAAGTTGCCTCCATTGGTATAAATTGCATATATATATACTTTTAAGCCTGCTGCGTTACTGCTGTAACCTTGAGCTCTTGTTTCAATATTGTCTACAAAAGTGATTTGCAGATTGTTACCTACTTTAGTGTAAGATTTAACAATAGTGCTATAATCTTGTACAACATATTCGATATCAGCCGGAACTTGTGATCCTCCAGGGCTGAAGAAAGTATATGTGAATGTTTTTCCTCCTGCAAATGTGTTTTGACGCTTGCTATAGGCATTATTCCCTGCTTGTCCGCATAAAGTTCTTGTTCCTGTCCTATTTACATCGAAACAAATTGTTCCTGTGATCTTATACAAATCCGTTTGATCGAATGCAATTGGTTCAACATTTCTGATAACCGTTATTTGAAGTGTATTTGATCTTACTTTAGTTCCGGTACAGCTATTGTATGCTTCTGAATATATTGTATACGTGCCTGGCGTGTTGCGGTTGAATGTATATGCACCACTAGCGGCAAGAGCAGAAGTTGTTGTTTCCATGGTTCCGTTTACATACCAGTCAAATTTTTTATCTTCATCATCTCCATCTGAGTTTGCAATAGAAATAGTTAAAGATTCGCTTGTAAGCATTTCAATTTTTGGAGCATTGATTGATACATTTGTAACCGGGTTACAACCTGGTTTAGCCAATACTACTTTTTCTACACTTTTGCTACCGCAAGCATTCGCTGCTGTTGCAATAATGCGTACGGATAATTCATCCGGTTGTTCTAAATATTTAACCATAGCAGAGCTTCCGTTTCCGATAGGAATGATTTGAACTGCACTGGCTGGATCTGCTGTCCATTCGTAAGAATCCGCTTCCGGAGAAGTCGTAACTGAGTAAGTTGGAGATTCATTAAAGACTGCTTCAGCCTCAGGTTCAATATTCCAGCGAATACCAATAATATTACTTTGAATTACTTCGATTGGTTCTGAAAGTTGACTCCAACATCCGTCTATCATACAACGTACTCTGTAAGTCCCAGGTGTTACAACACTTTCTGTTGCTGCATCCGGTTGGCCTGCAGTATAATCTCTATACATTACATTATTTCTAAACCATTCGTATCTGATTCCATCTGCATATACGGAAGGAGTTAATCGGGCAACTGCAGTTCCGCAAATGAGAACTGTTTCATCACCATTGTTTATCTGTGGCTTAGGGGGAGTTCCCGTAACAGTGTTCAAAGAACGGGATACTACACTTACAGGACATAAACCAGAATTATCAGTTACCTGTACTTCAAGAGTTAATGTCTGAACATCTTCAGCAACATAATAGGTTTCAGGCTCATTACCTCTGTAGATAGAAACTCCATTTGCAAACCATTCATATACTGCACCTGCATTAAACCCTGAAACAGATTCTACTTTCAATGTTAAAGTACCGCCTTTACAGATTTTGATGTTGTCTCCTAAAGGAATTCCGTTTACGGTGGCTTCAATAGTACGGGGACCACCAACTGTATTTGTTTGATCCAACAAGAAAACAGAATTACTGGAAAGAGAAGTACAAGTTCCTAAAGCTACTCTAGCAGTCCAATTTCCTGAAGCAGCAGCGCCGGATACCACAATAGAAGGACCTGCCGCCGGAGAATTGCGGGCTTCTTCTTTACCATTATGGTACCACACAATTGTTGATCCTTCCGGATAGTTGTATGCTGTTAGTGTAATAGAACTATTTCCACATAAAATACCATTATTAGAAGCAAATATAGTACATGGAGCCGGAGCGAATGTTTCGCTGTCTAGTGTTACAGTAATTTCCTGTGGAGTAACGTTGTCACATCCTGCTAAACCTGCGTATACTTTGTATTTTCCCGGACGTGTAATTTCGTAATATAATCCGGTGTGTACAATAACGTCGTTTAACGTCCAGATATAATCGACAGGATTAATATTGGTTCCCGTAACATTTACGCTTACATATACACTACCATTACTGCAAAGAGTTTGATTAGTACTTGGTGATAAAGTAAATGAATGCTGTGCCGGGTTTGCCGGACAGGTAGCACCGTCTTGTTTTAAAATAAAATCTTTGTATTCTTTCGAGCAATTGTTGGTAACACGGATAATAGCAGTTCTGCTTCTATTTGTATTTGCATTTCCAAACATTTCCAGATAGAAGTTATCAGTACCGTCATCTGCTTTAACTACTGCCATGTTTTCACTTCCTGCAATAATAATTATATCGTAAGCCGGGTCAACATTTTCACAAGGAACTGTTTCGGAAATAGTATAAGGACCCCATACTTCACCTCCTGCATTAAAATAGGAGTCGCCTGCAGTCGGGTCGTCAGGTCCCGTTGGATTAGCACCACTTCCTCTTACGATAGCCATATCGGCACTTCCGAAACAAAGGCTTATCCATTTGCTTCCATTCCAATACTCCTGACATTTGGTGTCTGTATTGTAGATAACCAACCCAAATGCTTTTGTCGGATTTGCATCCAATTTCGATTTCAAAGCTTCGCGTTGTGCTGTGCTTAATTGAGGTAATCGTAATCCTCCAGTTTGCTGTGTAGTTGTAAGCTCCAGCAAAGAAAAATCGGCAGGATCCGTATCATCTCCGATAGTAACCTGCGCATTCAACTGAGAGTTAAATACACAAATTAAAAAGATAAATAAAAAATCCCGGAAAAGAGCACAAGGCTCTTCCCGG